>NZ_LN868935.1:0-269004 GCF_001244735.1 Bacillus andreraoultii | reverse complement strand
CCTTTGGAGATGTGACGGTCACGAAGGATTTTTTAACTAATTATTTGCCAGAAAGTATAATGGAGATGATTGATGTCAACACTCTTGAACCAGAAAAGGATCGTTTTATTAATGAAAAATTGAAAGAAAACTTTTCGGATTTACTTTTTAAGGTAAATATTTGTGGCAATGAAGGATACCTATATTTATCATAAAACCGCTCTTCAACTGTTAAAATATATAATAGAAATATGGGAGGCAAAAAGTGAAAAGGAAAAGAGCAATGAGCTTCCAATTGTTATTCCTTTAGTCATTTATCACGGTCAAAAAGATTGGAATATTGGATTGAGTTTAGGGGAAATAATACAGGGATATGAAGGACTTACACCAAATATTCAGCGGCTTGTTCCGAACTTTGAATACTTGCTTTATGATCTTTCAAAATATAAAGATGAGGATATAAAAGGAGAGGCCCAGCTTCAAATTATATTAACGACATTACGAGATATCTTCACTAAGGATAGTATAGATTTGTTTACTACCATTAATAGGGCTGTAAAATACTTGCGGGAATTAGAGGATCACCAAACTGGGATTCGTTACGTTGAAACTCTACTTAGATATATATTTAGCGCTGGAAGAAACTTAACGAAGTCGGAAGTGGTGGATATGATGAAGGAAATTGAAACGAATTATCCAGAAGGGAGAGATGTTGTGATGACAATAGCTGAACAATTAATAGAAGAAGGTAAAAAACAGGGGCTAAAACAGGGTATCGAAAAAGGGATAGAAGAAGGTAAAAAACAGGGGCTAAAACAAGGAATAGAAAAGGTATAAAACAAGTTGCAATCAATTTGATAAAACAAGGTATGGAGTATCGTTTAATCGAAAAAGCGACTGGCTTATCGAGAAAAGAAATAGAGAAAATTGCAGCGGAAATGAAAAGGAAATAAGGTTTTGAGATTCCAGCAATGCACTTCCCGTGTGAGGTGCTTTTTTCATTCGAGAGGTGGAAAGGGGAAATTCTGAATTTAAATTAAATAGAGTCCGTATGCATGATAACTCCACCGTCTTCAAAAGGTATCAGCTTTTAGACTTTCCTTTCGATAGGTGTTTGAGGTTTTTTAAGAAAACAAGAGAATTAGAAAGAAAATCTAACTTGATAGAGGAACAAATAGTTACGTTCGTCCAGACAAACAACTTAAATCGTTACTTACTCCTTTTGGAGATAAAGAATACATAGAGCTTGTTGTTAGACTTTTTACTTTCCAAGAATATGTGAAAAACCAGTATGGGATAATAATGACACCGAAAGAAATGTGGCACGAATATTCAGAAGCCGATTGCCAGCTAAAAAAAGGATAGCATAGGGGGTGTTCCAATTGCAGATACAAAATGTAAGGATTGTATCCAATAATATTTCCTTTGGTTTGGAATCGTTGCCTGAAGATGAAGTTGAACAACATTTGACTATATCTGCAAGTGGCAGGGGATGGTTTACAGCATATAAGTATGCTAATGGATACGGCAAATATAAGATTTGTAGAAAACAGCAGTTAGCAATTGGTAAACCAGTAGCAAAAGAAATACTGTCTCTTTTTTCACAGTTCATAGATAGTAATCAGCTGAATTACGATGCTACTGATATAGGAACGTGGCGGATGACCATTACTGATGTGGAAGGAAAATCTTTTCATTTCAGGGGATCACTTTGTGGTGGAGTGACGGTTGGGGATGTTGATCTGACTTATTATTTATGCAAACAAATTCCAGTTGATGGCTTGTTTGTTTTTAACAATAGTGTCATGGAGTCAGATAGGGATTGAATGAATATAGAGCTTTTATAAGCTAACTTTCCCTTTAACACAATAAGAAGTTCAACAAAAGGGACAATAATCCTGTTTCGGATCAATCCCGCAGTTATCTTAATACTCTTCAACAGACACCTTTAAAATTTTGAAATATCGAATGCTAGTTTTAAAGTAGGGGGTATAATTTCCATTTTCAATATTTCCAATGGTTACTCGTCTAACACTCCTCGGTCAGCATCTGTGTAGAAAAACTATCAAGTTCCTCGTTTGTTGTAATACCACGAACTTTATTCCTAATCGTTGGTTTTTCCATATCTAGTCGATAGATGTGTTTACAATCGTTTGCATATTTTGTAAAACGGTTAAGTTATTGGGTTTTTGAAGACAATATGATACAATTAAACGAATTGGAGGTGGAAGAATGTATAACCTTTCTTGCTAATTATATGGTGCATAATAAAATAAGTTGTTAAAGGAAACGGCGATAGAACCGTTTGTTTTGTTATGCAAATTGCAAGAAAGTTAAATATTCTACACTCAATCATACATTACAATAACCTAATATATAATAAAAGGTCTAATCGTATTTGTTTTTGAGCCGTAAGAATTTACTTTCTTGCGGCTTTTAATATTTGTAAAAGAAAGGAAGATCAACGTGATAGACAGTGATACGATGTCATTCTTGTTAAAATCCATGCAAAGTTGGGTAACATTATAGAGTAATGATTACCGAAATCCAGCCGACTTTGCTTATAAAATTTTTATAATGTAAAGGAGGAAGAAATATATGTCTTTAATAAATGTATCAAATCTAACTTTTTCATATGAAGGAAGTTATGACAATATTTTTGAAAATGTAAGTTTCCAGATAGACACAGATTGGAAACTCGGGTTTATTGGAAGAAACGGGCGCGGTAAAACTACTTTCTTAAATTTACTGCTTGGCAAATATGCGTATTCTGGCAATATAAGTTCTTCAGTTAAATTTGAGTATTTTCCTTATGATGTGGAAGATAAGAGCCAATATACAATTGAAGTAATGAAGAGTATTTGTCCAGAATGTATGGATTGGGAGATTTTTCGTGAAATATCATTGCTTGATGTTCAAGAAGATGTTTTATATCGCCCGTTTCATACACTATCAAATGGTGAGCAAACAAAAGTCCTTCTTGCAGCTTTATTTCTTACATCAAGTTGTTTCCTACTTATTGATGAGCCTACAAATCATCTTGACATGGATGCACGTAATGTAGTGAAAAACTACTTGAAACGTAAGAAGGGGTTTATTTTGGTATCTCATGATAGAAGTTTGCTCGATCAATGTGTTGACCATATACTATCTATCAATAAAACGAATATCGAAATCCAAAAAGGAAATTTTACTTCTTGGTGGGAGAATAAAACGTTACAAGATAACTTTGAACTGGCAGAAAACAAGAAACTTCTTAAAGAAATAGGAAGATTGTCTTCTGCAGCAAAACGTAGTTCAAACTGGGCAAATAAAGTAGAAAAGAGCAAAACTGGTACAACAAATTCTGGTTCAAAGCTGGATAAGGGTTATGTTGGACATAAGTCAGCAAAAGCAATGAAACGAGCCAAAAATATTGAGTCAAGACAACAGGAAGCTATTTCACAAAAATCCGAACTGCTTCACAACATTGAAGAATATGACGACTTAAAAATTTCGCCACTTGATTTTCACAAAGAGTGTCTGATCGAATCGAATGATTTATCATTGTATTATGGGGATAAAGAAGTATGCAGCAATCTTAATTTCAGAGTCAATATTGGTGATAGAGTTGCCATTATCGGGAAAAATGGGAGTGGTAAGTCTAGTATCCTAAAATTGATTCATGGAGATCATATTAAATTCACTGGAAGTTTAATGTTAGCAAGTGGTCTGAAGGTTTCTTATATTTCGCAGGATACTTCATATTTAAAAGGTAATCTATCTGAGTTTGCCGATAATAATAAGATTGATGAAACTTTATTTAAAACGATTCTTCGTAAACTAGATTTTACTAGAGAACAGTTTGATAAGAACATGGATGACTTCAGTGCTGGTCAGAAAAAGAAAGTATTAATTGCTAAAAGCCTTTGTGAAAGCGCACATTTGTATATATGGGATGAGCCATTGAACTATATTGATATTTTTTCACGTATCCAAATTGAAAAAATGATTTTGGAATATTGTCCAACACTATTGTTTGTGGAGCATGATGATGCATTTTGTAATAATATTTGTACGAAAGATATTCATTTATGTTTGTAGAACCTCGAGCTGTTACTATAACTAAAAGATATTTACATGAAAGGGTGAAAATATGTTAAAACAAAAAGCAAGGATTGCAAATGTTAAGAGTCTTACTGAGTCAGATGAACGAATTATTTATTATGAATGGTACAAATCATAGCATGAATGGAATTACAACTTATCCCTTTCATATTTTTGGCTGTGGATAGATAAATAACTTTTGGAGCGAGGAGGATTTAAATGAAAGAAAACAAATATGATGATGATATATTTTTTCAAAAATACAGTCAAATGAGTCGCTCCCAAAAAGGACTGGCTGGTGCGGGAGAATGGGAGACTTTGAAAAGATTGTTGCCGGATTTTAAGGGTAGGCGTGTGCTTGATTTAGGATGTGGATTTGGATGGCACTGTATATATGCGATGGAACATGGTGCTTCTTCTGTTGTAGGTGTTGATATTTCTCATAAAATGCTGGAAGTAGCAAAAGAAAAAACTCACTTTCCGCAGATTGAATATAAATGCTGTGCTATAGAAGATGTTGATTTTCCAGTGGAGAGTTTTGATGTAATATTAAGTTCTCTTGCGTTTCATTATGTAGCGGATTACGGGATGTTAATTAAAAAGATATATAAAATGCTGAAGGCTGGGGGTAGTCTAGTTTTTACGGTTGAACACCCAGTTTTTACTTCTTACGGAACACAAGACTGGCATTATAACGAAAAAGGAGAAATACTCCATTTCCCGGTGGACAATTATTATTATGAGGGAAAACGGACAGCTGTATTTTTGGGAGAAAAGGTTACAAAATATCATAGAACACTGACTACATATCTAAATACATTGCTTTCAAATGGTTTTATAGTAAATCAGATTGTGGAGCCACAGCCACCAGAAAACATGATGGATATTCCGGGAATGCAGGATGAAATGCGCCGTCCCATGATGCTAATTGTTTCAGCAAGAAAATGTTAGCACTTGTGACTTAAGATGAATCTTATCTTAGCATCTGTTTTATTCATTCAAATTATTTAAAATCTAAAATTGGAGTGTGTCAAATGGTTAATGGTGTAGAATTTGATTTTGTTGTAAAGGACTGTAAAGCCGCATTGGAGCAGTACAAATCAATTTTTGATGTAGAAGTAGTAGAAGAGACAAATTTTAAGACTGGGAATAATGAAGTCGTATTCAAAATTTATGGTACACGTTTCCATATGCTTGATGAAAATCCTGAATATCAATTATTTGCACCAAAAGAAGGGGACACGCAATCTTTCTGGTTTAATATAGTGGTGCCAAATATTCAAGAGACATATGAAAGAGCTATGTCCGCCAATGCAAAGGAAATTCAGGCTGTTACAAGAATAGAGAAAATGGGTATTTCAAATGCGATGTTTTCCGATAGTAATGGGTATGTATGGATGTTACATGAAATACATCGTGAAGTATCTTTTGAAGAGCGTGTTGATATTTTGAGTAAAGACTTTGAATAAATAAATCTGGTATAAGCTTTCCCTTAGCCGTCTGTATCGATTGCTAGGGGAAATAGTATCTAATATATTGTTAAACCTACAAAATAATTTGTTGCGATTTTACTACTTGCAATCATTAGAACCACCCCAACAACATAAACAATAAAATTTTTCAAAAACACTCACCTCGGTTGAATTAAAGAGGATAATTTTAACATTTTTTTACAGTTTTCTCTTACTATTCTGTCTAATGGTTACTAAGGATTTCTATGTTATAATTTACTGAATAATTAGATTAATATTCATGTATTCATGTACTTTGAATTTTTTTCATTAGGTCGTATTTTTTTGTTGTAAATGCAACAAAAAAATTATAATATGATTTTGTAGTATTGGTAAATACAACGAACTGGTGGAGTTGCAATGATGAAGGAAATACTTCGTGAAGTTGGAATGATAGCAAGGGCTTTGGATTCTATCAGCAATATCGAATTTAAGGAATATAATCTCACAAAAGGACAGTATTTATACCTTGTTCGGATATGTGAAAATCCAGGAATGATTCAGGAAAAATTGGCAGAGATGATAAAGGTAGACCGAACAACCGCATCTCGAGCGATAAAGAAACTTGAGATGAAAGGATTTATTGAAAAGAGAGACGATTGCCACAATAAAAAAATTAAAAGACTCTTTCCAACAGAAAAAGGGCAAAGTGTTTATCCTTTCATCAAACGAGAAAATGATTATTCCAATATGGTCGCATTATCTGGATTGTCTGAAGAAGAAGTAGATACTCTTTTTCATCTTCTTCAAAAGGTTAGAAAAAATATAGAAATAGACTGGGAGTTTGTGAAAAAAGGGAATAAGAGAAATTATTGATAAAAGACAAAGGGAGTAAATATGAAAATGAAAATAAATATAAAAAAGTGTACCCTTGAAGATTTACACATGCTTCAAGAAATCAGCTATGAAACATTTAATGAGACATTTAAGCATCAGAATTCACTAGAAAATATGAATGCCTATTTAGAAAAGGCATTTAACTTACAACAATTAGAAAAAGAATTATCTAATGATTCTTCGCATTTCTATTTTGTTTACTTTAATCACGAGGTGGCAGGATATTTGAAAATCAATACGGGTGATGCTCAGTCGGAAGAAATGGGTAATGAATCACTTGAAATTGAGCGGATTTATATAAAGAATAAATTTCAAAAACTTGGGCTTGGCAAATATTTGCTAAATAAAGCTGTGGAAATTGCGTTGGAGCAAAATAAAGAGAAAATTTGGTTAGGGGTTTGGGAAAAAAATGATAATGCCATTGCCTTTTATAAGAAAATGGGATTTGCCCAAACTGGAGCACACTCGTTTTATATGGGTGATGAAGAACAAACGGATTTTATTATGACAAAATTGTTAAAGTAATATAAAGCTGTAGTTTGCAACAGGTGATAAGGGTACAGGCATCTTTTTATTCAAGACGTAAAAATAGACCACCATTACAGTGGTCTTTCAGCCTTACTTTATTAAAATACAAATCTAACAGCAGCCATAGAAATAATTCCTACAATAACTGTAACTGACAAGCTTTTTGTCCATAAGGCTATGATAAGTGTTGGTACAATAGCGGCAAGAGCTTTCCAATCAATGGATAGTAATGAATGGTCTTGGATGATAAAGCTATCAACAATAAGTGCAGTAAAAATACAAATAGGGATATATGAAAGCCATTTGATTACAATTTTCGGGAGCCCTATATTCCTAATAACGATAAATGGTGCAACTCTCGGAATAAAAGTTACAATAGCACCACCTATAATGATGAATAAAATAGATACATTCAAACTCATTTGTCTTTCACCACCCCGATCGTTGCAACAATAATTGTTGATAAGAGAATTGCAATATATGAAGGAACAAACATACAGAAAACTAACATGAATAAAACGACATATACAATGAGCGATAGATATAATTTTAATTTACTATGATCCATACTCTCCAACTGCAAAACAAGTAATGCGAGAAACATGGCCGTTAAAGAAAAATCCAATCCTAAAACTTCTGGATTTGAAATCCATTTGCCAAAGACGGCACCTAATGTACAAGATAAAATCCAA
Source organism: Bacillus andreraoultii (assembly GCF_001244735.1). Lineage (GTDB taxonomy): Bacteria > Bacillota > Bacilli > Bacillales > Caldibacillaceae > Caldifermentibacillus > Caldifermentibacillus andreraoultii. Next base: position 261,371 of record NZ_LN868935.1, on the reverse strand, counting down.
AAAATATAAGCTGTTAAATTTAACCCGTTCATCCAACTCGCATGAATCATTTCTCTTCTAGCCATCTTATTAGCAGCAACACCGAATGATTCATCTGTTAAAAGAGCCCCAATCCCGATATTTTTCATTAAAGAATAATTCGTAAAGTGAGGAGCTAATGTCATACTTAATAAAAGATGTCGTAAATTCACAATGAAAGTTGTAAATACAATAACTGAAAAAGGACTTCCTGATACAATCAAGGCGCAAATAATAAATTGAGATGCACCAGCATAAACAAGTGCCGATAAAAGGGCAACTTCTAATATGCTTAGATTGGATGATGCTCCAACAATCCCCATTGCAACCCCTATACTAATGTAACCGATTAATGTTGGAATGCAATCTTTTACCCCTTGAGAAAATGTAGAGAGATTTTCACTCCTATTTATTTCGTTTGCTAATTCATTCATTGAGACACCATCCCTTTGTCTGTTATATTAAACTCCCGTCTGTTATGTTGTTAGCATATATGTTATAATGAATACAAAAAAGAGTCAAGGAGATTTTTTATGGAATTCATTCAAGAGGTTATAGCGAATAATCTCGCTAAAATGAGAAAAGAGCGAGGTTTGAGCCTGGATAACGTGTCGGAACTGACTGGGGTTAGTAAATCTATGTTAGCCCAAATTGAAAATGGGAAATCAAATCCAACAGTCACCACCCTTTGGAAAATTGCAAATGGGTTGCAAGTCTCCTTTTCAGCATTTTTAAAAGAGGTGGATAAGCCGCAAATTGAAAAGATAAATAGGAATGAATTGAGTCCAGTCATTGACGATGATGGAAATTATCTAGTATATTCAATCTTCCCGTTTCATCCAGAAAAAAAGTTTGAAATTTTCACTGTAGAATTAAAACCCAGGTTTAGACATATAGCTGAAAAGCATACTGGCGAGGAGTATGTACTTATGCAACGAGGGACTCTTACGCTTGATATTCAAGGGGAGAAGTTTGAATTAAATCCTGACGAAATGATAAAATTTAATGCGAATACGGAACATATTTATATCAATTCAACAGAAGAGCTAGTTAGATTTTACATCATTATCTTTTATCCCGAGTAGTATCTATGCCTATTTATAATGATATTTTGAGTTGATTTTTGAAAAACAAGTATATAGATACTTCAAAACGCATGAATTTTATCGTCCATGCGTTTTTATATACGATTTCTAGCCTAAGTTGTTATATCTTCGTACCTCTTCCTTTCGTCTATTGAAACCGTTATTTGACTAGATAGAATAGAATTTTAAAAATGAGGTGAATTCGATGTGTGGACGTTTCACGTTATTTGCTACTTACGAGAATTTGATTAGTGAGTTTGATATACAGAAAATATTTAATGAAGCGGATTATAAGGAAAGCTATAATATCGCACCCACCCATCGTATCGTATCTGTTATTAATGATGGAACAAAAAATCGGATGGGTTTCTTAAGGTGGGGACTTATTCCTTCGTGGGCAAAGGATGAAAAGATGGCATCAAAAATGATCAATGCAAGGTCGGAAACGGTTGATGAAAAGCCGAGCTTCAAGAAATCCTTTTACCAGAGACGTTGTATTATTCCAATGAATGCTTTTTATGAATGGAAACGTGATGGGCTATTAAAGACACCGATGCTTATAAAAATGAAAGATGATTCCTTGTTTGGAGTTGCTGGCTTATGGGACAGCTGGATTGCGCCAACAGGTGAAAGGATCCATACTTGTATAATTTTGACTACAGCATCAAATGAATTGATGGCAGAAATTCATCATCGTATGCCGGCTATATTGTCAAAAGAACATCAAAAAGAATGGCTAAACCCACGAAATCAGGATAGGGACCAATTAAAATCTTTATTAGTACCTTTTACAGCATCTAAAATGATTGCATATGAAGTATCGAATAAAGTGAATTCACCTAAGAATAATTCAGTAGAACTGATTCAGCGAGTTGTTTAGCTGAATTATTACCTTTATAAAGCTCTCCATTCAGAGAGCTTATTTTTTTAAAAATTGCAAGCATGTTGAAAAAGGTTTCTCAAGAAATGACTGAAAACCATATATAATTATGGCAAATGACATTGCTGCAATCATATGATGAAATCGCGTGAATTTTACATATTTTATGAAGTTAATTTTATCTAAAAACGCTAATATCGGAAAAGCATAGAGTAAATTTTGAAGGAAATTAATCAACAAATATAACCGAAACTTCCCAAAAGTTAAATGTAAAATCCATAATGTTCCTACTGAGAATGGGCCTAAAATGATACTTAAAATGTTATAAATTCTTGTTTTTGTACTTCCTTTTACTTCCCAAGAGTTAAAATGTGTTCCAATAAAAACAGTGGTCATAACTAATAATGCGGACATTGTAGAGGCAGGTAGGAATCTTTTAACTGTTCTTTTAGGAATAAAACAAACAGTTAGCCAAGATAAGATGAAACCTATTCGAACGAAGGGAACAATCATTTTTTTATCTCTCCTTTCCATATGTATTTTAGCGTACACAATTTTATATGATTTATACGAAGTGAGAAAGTTAGTAGTTGTAAAACTTGAATTATTTATTATCAACAGAACTTGAAATAGAGGCGACAAATAAATGAGAACAGAACAGGCATAATGGAGTTAATTTTGGGAGTAGCAGAGCAAGATGAACAAATTCATGCTGTGGAAATGAATGGATCAAGAACGAATCTGAATGTTCCTAAAGATATAGTTCAGGATTTTGATATTGTTTACCTTGTTACCGAAATGGACTCTTTTATTAATGATACAAATTGGGTAAATGTTTTTGGTAAGCGAATGATTGTGCAAACACCTAAAAGGATGTGATTGTTTTGGGAGGTCGATTTAGTTATTTACTGCTTTTTACGGATTGTCTACTTGTACAGGGATATAAAAAGACTTTCCACCAGTGTAGGATGTTCAATTTGGGGAAAATAGAGGAGAATAGTGACCATATTGTTCTCAAGATAAGTTTTTATGATAAAATTTAGCCGGATAAATCTTAAGAATTCTTAAGAATTTCTATCACTGTTTCTTAAGATATATATTTTATTCTTAATATACAAATATATATCTATGGAGTGGTGGAAAATGATAGCAAAAATGTTTTTACGTCAATATGTATGTAATCCGAGGAAAATTGGAGCTGTTTATCCAAGTTCAGGATTTCTTGCTGATAAAATGCTAAGTGGTGTACACTTTCAAAGTGCAAAATATATTGTTGAATATGGTCCTGGAACAGGCGTTTTCACTGATAAAATTATGGAATATAGAAACCTCGATACAATTGTGATGTTGATTGAGAGTAATGAGGAATTTTATCAGTTTTTAAAAGAAAAATATAAGAATGAGAGTAACATTATCATTATTAAAGGTTCAGCCGAGAATATTGATAGATATGTAAAAGAATATAGAATTCCTTATGTAGATTATGTTATATCTGGGTTGCCTTTTACCAGTTTGCCAAAGAACGTTTCAGACGATATTTTGTTTAAAACGAAAGAAATATTAGGGAATAACGGAAAATTTATTACTTTTCAATATACGCTGTTAAAGAAATCAGTTATTAGCCAATTCTTTAATCAAATTGATATTAGTCATGAGTACAGAAACATACCACCTGCTTTTGTACTTAATTGTAAGAATGAATATGGAAAAGGTTGTGACTAGATTGAATACGAAAATTTTAATTGTTGATGATGATAAAGAAATAAGAAATCTCATAGCTATATATTTAGAAAATGAAGGATTCCAGATTCAAAAGGCTGAAGATGCTCTTGAAGCCTTAAAACAATTAAAGGCTCATGAATTTGACCTTGTTATTTTAGACGTTATGATGCCGAAAATGGATGGCCTTGAAGCCTGTATGAAGATAAGAGAAGAACGCCAAATGCCAATCATCATGCTTTCAGCAAAATCGGAGGATATGGACAAAATCCATGGCCTGGCTTCTGGTGCAGATGATTATATGACGAAACCCTTTAATCCGTTAGAGTTAGTTGCAAGAGTAAAATCACAGCTTAGACGGTATAAAAAATACAATACAGAGGCTGATTTTGACAAAAGTATCATTGAAATTGGGAACTTAAGCATCAATACAGATACACGTCAGGTGCAAGTAGCAGATAAGGATATAAGGCTAACACCAAAGGAATTTGATATTCTTGAACTCCTTGCACGTAATAAAGGGGTTGTCATGAGTGTGAGCAACATTTATGAAGCTGTTTGGAAGGAAGATTTCTTTAAGTCTGATAATACCGTTATGGTTCATATCACAAAATTAAGAGAGAAGATTGAAGAAGATCCCAAGCATCCTATCTATATTAAAACTGTTTGGGGAGTTGGTTATAAAATATGAGGAGTCCTAAGTTTAAAAACACACTAATTTTTAAACTCCTCGTAGCAATTACGGTAAGTTTTCTTGCATCAATCGTTGCACTGGTTTGCTTTTCACGGTTTATTATTTCGTTTATTAATGTCAAATACATTGTTGAGTCAAGTGTAGCAACATATTATATAATCTTATTTATATTAATTACATTCGTTATCCTATCGTTCATTGTAACATTCTTTTTTATGGTGCGAAGAAAAATACTCTACCTAAAAATGATTACAGAGAGTGTTAATGATATTGCAAATGGCAAATTGGGTATGACCATAGAAATAAAGGGAAATGATGAAATAACTAAACTTGTAAATAATATCAATTTAATGTCAATAGAGTTGGGAAACAAATTTGAGTATGAAAGGCAGTTGGAAAAGGCAAAAAACGAACTCATTACCAATGTGTCTCATGATTTACGTTCCCCATTAACTTCAATTATTGGATATTTAGACTTATTAAGAAAAGGACAATATTCTGATAAGGAACAATTGCATGATTACCTTGAAACAACCCATTCAAAATCCAAAAGGCTTGGAGTACTAATTGATGAACTATTTGAATATACACGCTTGACAAGTCCTGATGTAAAACTTAACTTTAGTAAAATTGATTTGGCTAGTCTATTAGAACAGATGATTGGAGAGTACATCCCCATTTTTGAAAACGAAAAGTTAAGTATTGAGAAAAGCATATCAGAAGAGGAAATCATAGTAGAAATTGATGTGGAAAAGATGGTTCGAGTATATGAAAATCTTTTTATGAATGCGATAAAATACAGCATAAAGCCATCAGAATTACAAGTAAGTCTTGTTAATGAAGGGGATATGGCAGTATCGAAAATTTCAAATAAAGTCGAAAAGCCTCCAACAGAAGATATAAATATGTTGTTTGAACGTTTTTTTACAGGTGATAAAGCAAGGATGAATAATAGAGGAACTGGTCTAGGACTTGCGATTTCAAAAAGAATTGTTGAACTCCATCAAGGCTCTATTCGAGCAGAGTTTAAAGACGGATGGATGACGTTTATTGTTGAATATCCCGTACAGAACCAATGACTTATGGACTAAGAGTTGAAAATGATCATCGCTGTCAACGCATACTATTCATGGGATTCGCAACACAGGTTTATGCATTATCGATGAAAAAGGAAAAAACGGTCATCTAGAAGAGATATAGACGCCCGATTATTTAAAAGTTAACGCTGAATTTTTAGTCCCAATAACGAAGCAAATTGTATCGCTTGAGACGTTGATACTTTGCATCCTTTTAAGTTTTCTATTGCGACAGTTAAAGAATCAAAATGAGATGTGCTTATATCAATACCTTTTAATGATGTATCTTCAAAGTTTGCTCCATTAAGATTACATGAGAGAAAATCTACTTTTTTGAGCTTACAGTCAAAAAGGTCAGCGCTTTCTAACGTAGTATCATCAAAAATAACCTTTTCAAGTTTTGAGTTACCGAACATAACCATATTAAGATTTGACTCCTCAAATCTTGTATTACCGATATAAGAATTTGTTAGGTTGCTGCCTAGTAACTTACAATTAATAAATTCAACTCGATTCATAGAGGCATTAGATAAATTAGCATTAGATAAATCACAATTTTCAAAGTGCACATCAGTAAGATCCATTCGGCTAAAGTTTGTATTGGCAAACATGCAGTTTTTGATAACGGTTTGATAAAGTCTTAATCGATCTATGGACTCATTATCAAATTGAGAATCTGTAATGAGGCACATTTCAAACTCTGGATCTTCTTCATAATAAATATCTGTAAATTTTCTTTCCGTTAGATTTTCAGGGATATTAGGTGTTTCAATCTTCACGACACATACCTACTTTCAAAGGGATTTAATTCATATATCATGTCTTTAGATACAAATATACAAGAACGCATGCTTTTTTTCGAGGCTTGACTTTTATGCAGTTTCTGATACATAGGATTATTGAAACATTGGGCTAATTTTCTAAGACTACAAAGGAACATCCCGATGTTTATCATTTGGTAATTAAATTGATATTTTTGATAGGACTCCATCATTTTATTTCTTATCTTAGTAAGGACAGGCAATGTTTCTATAAAAATACCTTTTAAGTCGAAATATGGTCAAAAAGAGTGGAAGAAATAAGCTAGAAGGTATACGGTAATCAATAGGTAGGTGAAATAAAATGAAAACTTATATTTGTCCGATCTGTGGATATGATGGTTTAGATGAGGAGCCATATGATGAGAAATTCAATCCTTCATATAACATTTGTGAATGTTGTGGGTTTGAGTATGGATATAGTGAAGATCATGATGTGGATTTAGGTTACATAGTTGCACCAATTGAAATGAAAGAGGCGATTTTTCAATTGTACCGGAAGCAATGGATTAAGGATGGTGCCGTTGTTCGTTTTCCAGATGATTATCCAACAATAGATCAAGAAAATGGAATTGTGAAACCAGAAATACTCATCAAGCAACTAAGGAGACTGAACATAGATCTAGCTAACCTTGATTTTCTAGATGAATATGAATTTTGAAAGAAAAAAGCGTTAAGTAAAGCTCTAAATTATAGCTTTTCCGAACGAGAAAACCCATTACGGTGCAATAGCACCCCTTTAGGGATGGGAGAAGTCAATTTAGGGTAACTTATATGAATGAATCAAAATTATGGACGTAACAGGATAAATTGACTCCTCGCTCTTTTTGAAAAGAATCTAGTTTTTCAGCTTGCATTTCGCAATCTACCTCTAGTTTTTGGTTTATAGACACGTTCGATAAGCCGTTCTTTGCGTTCGTCACGTTATTTCCGGTTCATAGACGTGTTCGATAAGCCGCTTTTCATGTTCGCTAAGCTATTTCTGGTTCACAGATGTGTTCTATAGGCCGTTTTTCGCGTTCGTCAGGCTAATTCTGGGTCAGAGATGAGCTCTCAATAAAGAAATTGGATTGATTTGTTTAAAATTCTCTTCTTTTATAAAATCTCAACGATGAAAAAAATGAAATAATAAATAGAAACAATACAGGGACCAAGAGTAGGATGATAATTTCAAGTTCTGTACGTTTACTGAAGAACTGTAATAACTGTCTTTGAAAAGGAAAGTGGATACTTAATATAAGTTTGTCTGTCATCAAGGCAGCTACAAAAACTGTTAAAAAGAATAAAACATTATTGAACATTTTCGACTGATTATATCCTAATTTAAATACGAGTGGAAAAGTAATTGAGCATAATAATGTTACTCCTACTGACGCTAGGATAATCCCTTCAAACGTAAAGGGAAGTACTTGGAAAGGGATACTTAGTAAGTTTGTCAAAATATATATAGAAAAATTTGCGAGTGTCGCGATAGCTATATAAACATAGACAGAAATATATTTAGCTAATACGATCTTCTGCTTTCGAATTGGCAAGCTTAGTAATATGATGTCACTATTATTTTTTTCCTCAAAAGCTGTTGCATTCATGGCTAGTAAATAACTAACAGCAAATATACTGTAGGTTAAGCCAGTAGAGCCTATGCTAGACATCCAAAATGAAAAAAAGAGAATTAATAACAAATAGATTACTAAGTTTTTCTTTTGTAATATAATATCCTTTTTAATGAGTTGGTACATGATAATTACCTCCCTTGGTAGTATATAGTAATATTTCTTCTAATGTCGATTTTTCAATAATCACTTGATTTCCAAGTTGCCTGATTAATGTTTCTTTATCATGATGTAACGCTTTAAAGCCGAATTTGTTTTCTTCAATACCAACAAAGGAGAGGTTTGAATTTGTTTTGAGAAATTCTTTAGTTCCTTTCACGATGCAGTATTGTTCTAATAGATCGTCCTTTGATTTAGTCAAGATAATTTCCCCATTGTTTATAATCGTGATGTAGTCTGCTATTTTTTCTAAATCAGAAGTGATATGAGTTGAGAAAAAAATAGCTTTGTTTTCATCTTCCATTAGTGAACGTAAAATATTTAATAATTCACTGCGAACTAAGGGGTCTAGACCTGATGTTGGTTCATCCATGATTAACAGTTCAGCGTGGTGTGACAAGGCAATTGCTAATGAAAATTTCATCTTCATCCCTTTAGATAATTGTTTCATTTGTTTTTTTATTGGCAGGTTAAAATCTTTTACATATTTAAAAAAAACTTGTTCATCCCAATTTTTATAAAAAGGACGAATCATGTTTTTCATTTCCTGAATCGTTAAGTCTTCATAGAAATGATTTTCATCATAAACAAATCCGATTCGATCTTTAATTATAAGTTCATCCTTTACATGGTCTAGGCCAAATACCTTTATTTCTCCACTATCTTTTCTTACTAGGTTCATGATGAGTTTAATTGTTGAACTTTTTCCAGCCCCATTGGGTCCAATAAAACCCATAACAAACCCTTTATTTAGGCTGATATTAATATTTTTTAATGAAAAGTCCTTATATTGTTTAGATACATTGATGAGTTCGAGTATTTTTTCCATTATCTATCACCCTTCATATAAGATATCTAGAGTTTCCTTTATTTCCTCCAGTGACATTCCAATTAACTTTGCCTCTGATAGTGCTTCATTTAGTTTTTTTTCAATCATTTTTTTCTTGTTTTCTATTAAAATTTCAGCATTAATTGGAGCTACGTAGGATCCTTTCCCAGCTATTGTTACAATAAACTGCTCAGCTTCCAACTCATCGTAAGCCCTTTTCGTAGTAATAACACTAACTTGTAATTCTTTTGCTAAACTTCTAATCGAAGGCAGAGGTTCACCTTCTTGTAACTGACCGCTAAGAATTTGACTTTTAATTTGATTAATAATCTGTAAATAAATAGGTTCATTCAATGAATTTGAAATAATAATATTCACAATAGACATCTCTTTCTCCGTTATAACTGTATATATACAGAATAAACAGTTTTGCTAATTTTGTCAATTCATTTTAGATAAAATCGGGTGAATCGTTGTTTTTTGAAGGCTGTAAAGAATGAAGTGAAAGTGAATTGTAACCTGAAGAATAATGACGAGGCACTTTATATGCTAAAATGAATTTACATTTTGTGAATGATGTTCTCTCAACAAATGGGGTTAGCTCAAAAAGTACTTTTACATAAATTCTTAGTTTAAGAATTGTAAAGTTTAAAAAATAGCTAGCAGAAACTCAGAATGGTTTCTGTTTATTTTTGGTTCAGGAATTATTTGCATGATATAAAAATATTTTCATAGGTTGAAACTTTTATTGATGGTAGCGTCCACTAATAGGTGAAGGGGGGAAAATTGATGGAAGAGGAAATCCACCGATCAGTAAAAAAAGCAATTAAAGGTAACAAAGATGCTTTTGAAAAGTTAGTTCAACATCACTATGAAAGAATCTACCGGACAGCCTATCTTTATGTACATTGGATGTAGTTCAGGAGGCAACCTATCAGGCTTATAAATCCATCCATTCATTAAGAAATCCGGAGTATTTTACGACTAGGCTCACCAGAATTGTAATTCGCTGCTCGGTACAGGTGATAAAGAAAAGGGACAATGTCATTCCATTAAGTGATGAAATATTAACAAACTTGACGGATGAATCGAATTTAAATAATGAAGAGTCATCACAGCTACTATACGCTATTCAGCAGTTAAGGGGGCGGGTCCCTCATTATCTTGAAAGGGCATCAATAGCTCTTCTAGACGAATGTTTACTCGGATTTTTAATCAAAAGGGGCATCTATAGCTCTTCTAGACGAATGTTTACTCGGATTTTTAATCAAAAGGGGCATCTATAGCACTTCTAGATGACCGTTTCCCCGAATTTCAAAACAAAAAGGTCGTCTATAGCGCTTCTAGACGCCCAAATTCCCCCAAGTTCTTTATTTCTTAGCTTCTAAATATAGCAATAATACTTACCGCAATGAGATTTTGAGTATATAATATTATTTGGTCCCACCTTCAATTGTGACAACGACTAGAAAGGTATATACTATTTTTATACATTATTTAAACTTAGTTTAATAAAAGCTTTATCTTTAAGGGGAGACGTGTATGTCTACATTTAATTTGAAATATGATCAAGGGCGGATAAGAAAATATCATTATTTTATGCTTTTAAGTTTAATTCAAAAACATAAGCGAATTTCAAGGACTCAACTAGCACATTTAACACAGATGAGTCATACAAGTGTTGGAAAAATTATTAAAGAATTGATTAATGATGGGTTGGTTATTGAAGTCGGACAAATAGAAGGAGAGCATGGAAGACGCGCAACCTTATTGGAAATAAATCCAAATGGTTCTTACATCATTGGGGTAGAAGTGGATTTGAATGCGATTAAAATTGGCATTGTCGCTTTAAACGGAAGAGTGCTGGAGAAAAGGTACTTGAAATTTAACGCCAACGAAGAAGCGGAAAGGGTCCTTGACCGAATTGCCAATGAAATTTCCAAATTAACAGAACAGGTTAATCAAAAGATTGCTGATAAGATTATCGCAGTTGGGATTAGTATTCCTGGCCTTATTTCGTGGCCAGAAGGGGAAGCCCTCATCGTTCCACAGTTTCGCTGGGAAAATGTTCAAGTAAAAGCCTACTTGGAAGAAAAGATTGATTATATTGTTTATGTTGACAATCATGTTCGAACGGTTCTATTAGCAGAAAGTTTATTTGGAAATATGACTGATTTTCATGATTCAGTTTGTATTTACATCGGGAGCGGAGTAGGTGGTGCCGTGATGGTGAACGGTGAAATTTTACGCGGACATCTCAATACTCTCGGTGAAATTGGACATATAACAATGGATCCAAATGGTGCCATGTGTGATTGTGGAAGACTAGGGTGTCTGCAGACCTATGTGTGTTCATCTGAAATTGAAAAGCAATCACAAAAGTCAATTACTGAGGTTTTTGCAGCTTATGAAAGAAAGGAAGGATGGGCGCTGAACTTGATTGATCGGGCGCGTAATTATCTTTGTGTAGCAATTGCCAATGTGATTTGCATGTATAATCCTAAAGGAGTTTTGCTGGCAGGCCCAATGGTTCAAGACTATCCTATCTTAGTGAAAGATGTTGAAACCTTAACAAATAAATATGTGTGGGCTCCGCTTAATCACTCTTTTCACCTAATTCACCCAAGTATTGGCAAAGATAGTGGAATCATTGGGGCCAGTGCTCTCGTTTTAAATGAATTTTTACGATTTACAAATGATGAGATTTAGATGTTCAGAAAGTGAAGCTTCTTTCAGTGGGTTGTACATCCATTAATAAGGTGGATTTTCGAATAAGAACATCCACTTATTTTTGATAGCAATTTCAGTTGTATATTAAATATATGGGTGTTATAATCTAACTGATTATTAAACTAAGTTTAATAATATAACGGTGATTCACATGAAATTTATCACGGTTCATGTAAAATATACGAAGTTACTCTTTTATAAATAAACTTAGTTTAATAGCGTGTGACCATATTTAAAAAAGGAGAAGAATTATGAAAATCATTCAGGTAAGAGATTATCAAGAATTATCCAAAGCTGCATTTGATGTAATTGCTGAAACGCTAAAGCAAAATGAGCATGCAAGCATCAATACAACGACAGGTGCAAGTTATGATGGTATGTTCGAATTATTAGTTGATGCGATTAATAATGAGGAAGTTAAGATTGAGAATGCCATTTTTACGAACTTGGATGAATACGTGGCTGAAAGAAATAAGCCATTTACCGTCTATACATACATGCATAAAAAGTTTTATGACTTGATTAAAGTTCACCCGAAATACATCGGTCTTCTTGACGGCAGTGTTGAGGATATCGAAGCGGAATTAAACCGTTATCGTAAAGTTCTTGACAAATATTCTCGTGATTTACAAATTGTCGGACTTGGCGTGAATGCTCATTTAGCTGCAAATGAACCAGGCACTCCATTTGATTCCCGCTTATTTTTAGCGGACAGTGATGAGGCGACTATTCAAAGCACAATGGGGTACCATAACTTGACAGCGGAGGAAGCACCGACCCAAATGCTTACAATGGGCTTGGCTGATATTATGGAGGCAAAACATATTCTTGTCGCTTCATCGGGTGAAAGGAAAGCTGCAGCAGTTAAAGCAACACTTGAGGGACCTATTAATGAAGAATGTCCAGCATCTATCTTGAGAACACATCCAAATGTAACTTTTATCATGGATGATGCAGCCGCGTCTTTATTAGATAAAAAATATGAATAGAGATGGATTGTTGGTGTCTGTTCCCCTAACACAGTGTGGGACGGGCACTTTTTTTGTGGGATAATTTTATATCTTATTGTTTACCGATGTATATATGATAAAATGACCATAATAAATGACTCCTCAGATTGCGGGTATGGATAAGTCTTTACGTTGATAATCCTAATAGTCTGAGATAGTGACATTAAGTTAGAGTGTGCTAGAACGAAAGAAGACGATCATTGAATGGATTGTCTTTTATTTTGCTGATTAATAAACGAAATAGGCTACTACTATATGTTGTAGAGCTCTTAGGATAAGCACCGTTTTCGATAGAACCCCAAGATTATCCTTTTATCAAGAATGAATAAGTATGTATAATGAAGGTATATGTTGTTATAGGAGGCAGTTCAATGATTACAGGCGAGATTAAAAATACAGTTGATAAAATATGGGAAACGTTTTGGACGGGAGGTATTACAAATCCGTTAACCGTTATTGAACAGTTTACCTATCTAATATTTATAAAAGGTTTGGATGAAACAGAAACAACGAAAGAAAAAGAAGCGGCAATTCTCGGCATTCCATTTGATGGCGTGTTTCCGGAAGATAAACAACATCTACGCTGGCATCGTTTTAAACAACTTGGATCACCAGAAGAAATGTATCGGGTTGTTTCTGATGAGGTTTTTCCTTTTATTAAAAATTTACATGGCAAAGATAATTCAGCCTATTCCAAGTATATGAGTGACGCGATGTTCTTCATTCCAACAGCGAATATGTTGGCAAAAATTGTCGACGGAATTGATCATCTTCCATTAAATGATCGAGATGTACAAGGGGATTTATATGAGTATCTTCTTTCCAAAATTGCAACAGCCGGTACAAATGGACAATTCCGTACACCAAGACATATTATCAAAATGATGGTAGAACTAATGAAACCAACACCTGAAGACATCATCATTGACCCTGCGATGGGATCGGCTGGATTTTTAGTGGCAGCAAGTGAATATTTACGTGATCATCATAATGATATGTTTTTGGTTCAAGGATTGAAGGAACATTTCCATAACACGATGTTTTACGGCAATGACATGGATCGGACAATGCTGCGGATTGGTGCGATGAACATGATGCTTCACGGTGTTGATAATCCGAATATTGACTATCGCGATTCACTTTCTGAGATTAATAAAGATAAAGAAAGATATACTCTAGTTCTTGCTAATCCACCGTTTAAAGGGTCATTGGATTATGAGGCTGTTTCGAATGATTTACTAAAAATTGCAAAGACGAAGAAAACCGAACTACTATTTTTATCTTTATTTATTCGAATTTTAAAACCAGGTGGACGGGCAGCGGTTATTGTTCCAGACGGTGTGTTATTTGGAAGTTCGAATGCACATAAAACGATTCGGAAAGAGATTATTGATAATCATAAGTTAGAAGCGATTATCTCGATGCCAAGCGGAGTATTTAAACCTTATGCAGGGGTCTCAACTGCTGTCATGATTTTTACAAAAACAGGTGCAGGCGGGACGGACAATGTCTGGTTCTATGATATGAAAGCAGACGGATTTTCATTAGACGACAAACGTAGCCCAATTGAAGAAAATGACATACCGGATATCATTGCTAGATTTAATAATCTGGATGCGGAAAAAGAACGCAAACGAACCGAACAATCCTTCTTCGTACCAGTAGAAGAACTACGAGACAACGACTATGACCTGTCGATTAATAAGTATAAAGAGATTGAGTATGAAGAAGTGGAGTATGAGGCGCCGGAAGTGATTTTAAACAACATAGAAGTTTTGGAAAATGAGATTATGAGTGGTATCAAAGAATTGAAAGAACTAATTAGGGGTTAGTTAGATGAAAAAGGTAAAGTTAAAAGATATATTTGAAATAAGAAAAGGGAAAAAGGTTGAATCGGTTGATGAATTTACTCCTAATAAAGTAAGGTACATTCAAATTGAGGATTTGAGAGATGACAGTAATATTAAATATTGTTTACCTGAAAAAAATTATGTGTATGCAAACAGTGAAAGTATAATTATTGCTTGGGATGGGGCAAATGCAGGAACGGTTTCTTATGGATTAGAAGGTGCTATAGGAAGCACATTGGCAGTTTTGGAATCGAACAATAAGAATGTATATATTCCTTATATAGGAAAATATTTGCAATCTAAATTTGACTATTTAAGAGCTACTTGTACAGGTGCTACAATCCCACATATATCGAGAAAAGCACTGGAAAATTTGGTAATACCCATACCTTCCATTGAAACACAAATGCTTATTTCGAAAACATTAGACAAAGTAAAATCATTAATTGACAAGCGCAAAGCCCAAATCGAAGCATTAGACCAATTAACGCAAAGTGTGTTTTTGGAGATGTTTGGGGATCCCAATTGTAATACTAAAAACCATAAAAAAGTACCTTTGGGTGAAGTATTTGAAATAAAAACTGGTGGCACGCCTAGTAGAAGCAATAACAATTACTGGAATGGAGAAATCCCTTGGGTTAAGACGACTGAAGTAAATGAAAACGTGATAATTCATACTGAAGAATTTATTACAGTAGATGGGCTTTCAAACTCTAATGCAGTTCTATTTCCTAAAGACACAATATTGATTGCTATGTATGGTCAAGGAAAAACAAGAGGTAGAACAGCAATGCTTGGAATTGAAGCAACAACAAATCAAGCGTGCGCAGCTCTATTACCTAACAATGAAATTGAGCAAGATTTCATGTGGAGACAATTAATGTTTCAGTACGATGCATTAAGAACGTTAGGTAGAGGGGGAAATCAGCCTAACTTGAATTTAAATTTGGTAAGACAATTTGAAGTAATTCTGCCACCAGTTTCGATGCAAAAGAAATTTGTTACAATCGTAAAAGATATTGAAAAAGCTAAAAGTCATTTGTTATATAGTATGGAGGAATTAAAGGCTATGTATAATTCCCTCATGCAACGCGCATTCAGAGGCGAATTATTTACCGAAGAACACGAATAGATGGTTATTAAGCTTTGGGTGAGGGAGTTTGATGGATTCTAATTATAAGAGCATAGTTAGAAAAATTGTGTCCGCTTATAATGAAAATGGTCCGATATGGAAACAAACGAAAAAATTTCATAGTGGTTATTTTCACCTTGAAAAGAGAAAGGCTAGAAATGAGATACCGAAAGATTGGTCATTGAACGATTATAACGAGTTTATTTTAAGTATAATGAATAATAGGGAAAACAATGTTTATGTATACATTTTGAAGCATTTTACTCAAGATTACATTGTTTTTGAAGACGGTAACTGGATGGTTATTGTAGGTACTAATTTCGTGATGGAAACTTGTATGTATAGGAAAGATACGAGCACCTATTTAAAAAGTGATGCTGGATATATTTATATTGGAAAGGTAAAGGAGGTCTTTGAACAATGAGCAAATATAAACAAGCGATTGAAAATTATGGTCAAGATGTAAGTGATTTTGATTGTAGCCCTTTTGAGAGTATTCGCATGTTTCACGAACGGAGCGAATTACAAAAAGTTTTTGACCAACTAACCTTTCAAGAAAAAGTTCAATTGGCACAATATGACCTAGTTCTTATTCAAAATGCCGAAAAAATGGTGGAACATGTTCGAAGAGTGTATGATTTTTCGCTCTCTACTCAGCCACTAGACGAATGGTGGTGGCATTTGGATAAGGTCGCATCAGGTGAATTGTCACTTGATGTAATTTCTTTTAAAGATAAAGTAATCTAAAAAGGGGAAAGATAAATTGGATTCTCAACATTGTTCGATGAAAAGCCGAGAAATTATTTTTATATCTGAAGAAGAAATTGCTGAATTTGAAAAAGACCCTGAAATGCAAAGGATGGTTGAAAGCTAACAACAGGATATAAAAAATCAGAAGGTTTATTCTACAGATGAAGTAATTAAAAAAATAAGACATGGTGAAATTTAATTATTTATGTAATGGTCTCCCCAAAAAGAGTTAGATAAATTAAAAGCTTTTTATCTAGAAGTAGATAGTAATTTTGTAAAGGGAGGTGTTTTTTAATGGCGGAAACACAAAAGAATGTGTCTAAGAGAAAATTTGACTGGGTAGATAAATGGGCAAAGATGACTGGTGACCGTGCAAGAATCGATGCCAAAGTAAATAACACCTATATTGTATATGAAAAGGATGGAAAATTAGTCAAAGAATTTCCAAATGGTGATATCGAACGTGGCGATAGCTAATTTTGATGAACATCAAAGCGAAAAGGGGTGAAATGATTGACTTCAAACTTTCAATTTTTAAAAGATAAACCACAATACCGGGCATTTTCGAAAGCATGTTTTGAAGCGGAAAAAGGGTTAGTTGTTAGTCCAGCAGTTAGCGCCATTCAATCTAGGCGTGCGTTGGAGTTGGCGGTGAAGTGGGTGTATAGCTATGACGGTGCGGTGAAGGTTCCTTATCAAGATAATCTTTCCAGTTTGATTCATGACCGAGAATTTTTAGGAATCATTGATGAAGATTTGTTGCCGATGATGAAATATGTCGTAAAACTTGGCAATCAATCGGTCCATACGAATGCACCAATTACACGGGATGAAGCAGTGTTGTCTCTTCATCATCTTTTTCAATTTATTGCCTGGATTGATTATTGTTATTCTGATGAATTTACAGCTGGGGAATTTGATGAATCGTTACTTCCAATTGGTGAAGAAAAGCACGTTCGTCCAAAAGAATTACAAGACTTATATGAAAAATTAAGTGCGAAGGATCGAAAACTGGAAGAAATTATTAAAGAAAATGAACATCTTCGTAAAAAGGTCACAGAAAAACGGGAACAAAATACACAAGACTATCATTTCCAAGTTGATGAGCTGAATGAATTTGAAACAAGATTAAAATATATTGATTTGGACTTGAAATTGGCAGGTTGGGAGTTTCATAAAGATATTGTTCGAGAGTATCCTGTTATTGGAATGCCAAATAAAGAAGGGAAAGGATTTGTCGATTATGTTTTATTTGGCGATAATGGAAAACCGCTTGCTGTAGTAGAAGCCAAACGAGCATCTGAAGACCCAAATAAAGGTAAACAACAAGCAAAATTATATGCTGATTGTATCGAAAATATGACAGGTATTCGACCAATTATTTTTTACACGAATGGGTTCAAAACATATATGTGGGACAACGAGTATTCACCAAGAGTAGTATCAGGATTTTATACGAAGGAAGAACTAAGCTTGTTAATGGAACGTAAGACAATGAAACGCCCGCTCACAAATATTCAAATTAATGATGATATTAGTAATCGTTATTATCAAAAAGAAGCCATTTTAGCGGTTTGTAATGCGTTAAGTCGTAACCAAAGAAAAGCGCTACTTGTTATGGCGACAGGGAGTGGAAAGACAAGAACGGCCATTTCAATTGTTGATGTATTGACACGTCATAATTGGGTAAAAAATGTTCTTTTTTTAGCAGATCGAAAAACATTGCTTAACCAAGCATATCGAAATTTTAACAACTTATTACCTAGCTTAACTATACGTAATCTCCTCGATAACAAGGACAACCCAGAGGAAAGCCGGATGGTGTTTTCTACTTATCCAACAATGATGAATGCGATTGATGATGTGAAACGAAAAGACGGAAAGAAATTATTTACTGTTGGCCATTTTGATCTCATAATCATCGATGAATCACACCGTAGTATTTATAAAAAGTATCGTAGCATTTTCGATTACTTTGATGGGATTTTATTAGGACTTACGGCTACTCCGAAAGATGAAGTTGATAAAAATACGTATGAAGTGTTTGGACTTGAAAATGGGGTGCCAACTTTTGCTTATGAATTAGATCAGGCAGTAAAAGATGGCTACTTAGTTGATTATCTGACGATTGAGACGAAAACAAAATTTTTAGAAGAAGGCATTCATTACGATGATTTATCCGAAGAGGAAAAAGAAAAATACGAAGAAACGTTTGATGATGACGAATTCAGAGAAGATATTGATAGCTCTGCCTTGAATGAATGGCTTTTTAATGACCATACGATTGATATGGTTTTGAAAGATTTGATGGAAAAGGGCATTCGAGTAGAGGGCGGCGACAAGCTAGGAAAGACGATTATTTTTGCGAAAAACCAAATTCATGCTGAACGAATTGTCGAGCGATTTGATGACTTATTTCCAGAATATGGAGGATATTTTGCAAGGGTGATCGATTATAGTGTTAAATATGTGCAGACGTTAATTGATGACTTTTCAGATCGGAAAAAACTACCACAAATTGCTGTTTCTGTTGATATGCTCGATACGGGTGTGGATATTCCTGAAGTTGTCAATCTAGTATTCTTTAAAAAGGTGCGTTCAAAATCAAAGTTTTGGCAAATGATTGGTCGTGGTACAAGACTTTGTCCAGATTTGTTAGGAATTGGACAAGATAAAACACATTTTCTCATCTTTGACTATTGTGGAAATTTTGAGTTCTTCCGGGAAAATCCAAAGGGAATGGATTCTGGCGTTGGAAAGAGCTTAACGGAAAAATTGTTCAATGCAAAAGTCGATATGATTCGTGAATTGCAAGGGATCGACTACCAGACCGATGACTATATGAAACATCGGGATGAATTAGTCAATGAAGTAACGAGAGATGTTCTTGCTCTTGATAGTGAAAACTTTCGGGTCAGGCAGCATTTACAATCCGTAGAAAAATTTAAAAACAAGGACAATTGGATGACGTTATCTGTTGTTGAGACGAATGAAATTAAAGAACATATTTCACCAATTATTGTTCCGATTCAAGACGATGAATTTGCCAAACGCTTTGATTTATTAATGTATATAATTGAATTGGCAAAATTACAAGCAAATAATGCGACTAAACCGATTCGTAGTGTCATTCAAACAGCAGAAGCCTTATCGAAACTTGGTACAATTCCTCAAGTAATGGAACAAAAACCAGTCATCGATAAAGTACTAACGGAAGAATTTTGGGATAGTGCTGATATTTTTGAACTAGATGAGGTACGTGAAGCGTTAAGGGATTTAATCAAGTTTATCGAAAAAGAAACCCAAAAGATTTATTACACGAACTTCCAAGATGAAGTGATTGAAGTAAAAGAAAATGGTCCAATGTTTCATGTGAATGACCTGCAAAATTACCGTAAAAAGGTAGAACATTACTTAATCGAACATAAAGACCAAATGGCAATTTACAAGCTGAACCATAATAAACCATTAACTGCTCAAGATGTTAAAATGCTTGAAGATATACTTTGGAAAGAACTTGGTACGAGAGAAGATTATGAGAAAGATTATGGCGATACACCGATTACGAAACTCGTTCGGCAAATTGTTGGTCTAGCCCCACAAGCAGCCAATGAAGCGTTTTCTGAGTTTCTTTCAGAGGAGCGATTAAATCTACATCAGATTCGCTTTGTGAAACATATAGTCGATTATGTCATTAAAAATGGAACTCTGGATAAAAAAGTGTTACAACAAGAACCGTTTCGAACAGTTGGAAGTATTGTTGAATTGTTCAAAGATAATATGGACGATGCAAGAAAAATCATTGGAATCATTGACGAGATTAATCGAAATGCAGAAGAGATTTCTGGAGCATAACAGAATGAAATTGCAACTATTATAAAGACACCCTTGGATATAATTCGGGGTGTCTTTTGTAAGCTTATGAAGTTGGCGAATTTCCCCTCCCACGCTTTCCACAACTCATCACCATTTTTTAAAAGCCATATTAATGATAAACTCATTGTCCTCTACATTAGCAACAACTTTCCCTCCTTGTTTACATCTTGGGTGTACTTGTTAATTCGTGGTCGCTTCACTATAATTTTATTGTAATGAAATTTTTAAAAATTCAAGAGGATACTACCTATAGAATGAATGAAAAATTTGGAGGATAAGAAGGTATGAGTGATATAAAATTGCGGCCATTAGAAAGAGTTGACTTAGGATTTGTACATAAATTAAATATTAATGCAAATATTATGGCCTATTGGTTTGAAGAACCTTATGAATCGTTTGTAGAATTACAGGATCTATATGATAAACATATACATGATCAGGGTGAAAGAAGATTTATCGTAGAAAAAGAAACGGAGATGGTGGGGTTAGTTGAATTAGTAGAGATTGACTATATTCATCGCAGAGCAGAGTTCCAAATTATCATTGATCCGAAACATCAAGGAAATGGATATGCGAAGCCGGCAACATATCTTGCAATGAACTATGCGTTTTCTGTATTAAATTTGTATAAATTATATTTAATCGTTGATAAAACGAACGAAAAAGCAATTCATATATACAAAAGTCTTGGTTTTCAGTTTGAAGGAGAATTAATTGATGAATTTTTTGTTGAAGGTGAATATCATAATGCCATAAGAATGTGTATGTTCCAACATCAATATTTTAAAAGAGATTCTTGAGATTGGCACACACGAATGATTTAACTACATAGTATAGCTGTATCAATAGAGCAATTTAATTAAGTAAAGAGGAATCTGAGCATGTTTAATTGGATGATGTTTGTAACTCTTGTTACCATTGCTATCCCGGTATAATCATTTCTTCAATTCATGATAAAACGCCTTCAGGGAAAAGAGAAGTGCCGATTATTATTTTACAACTTATTTTCCTTAGTGTATTTGTAGCATTAGGTGTCGGATTAATTAGTAACATTGATCTTGATACAGATCATATTTATATCAGTAGTTGGATAGAGGCAACTTTTGTCGGTATTGGCTGTTCATTTACACATCTATTCATTTATTATGGCATCTTTAAACCTTTATTAGGTAAAGCTTTTTATAAGATTGAAAAACATAGAAATTCGTTTGGCATCGCGAATCGAATATTGTATGCAAGTGCAGTGGAAGAACTAATTTTTCGTTGGGGAATCATGAGTTTTTTCCTTTGGTTAACGCAATCTTTTCTAACAGAAGAAATATCGGTATCCATATCCATTGTTGTATCTAGTTTGATTTTTACTCTAGCACATTATCAAGGTTCGTCAATAGCTGGATAGTCATTTACCCTATATAGTTACATTTTTATAGGAAATATGCTTGTAGGCATTATTTGTGGATGGCAATTTTATCAAAATGGCATTATTGCTGCAATCATCGTTCATATGTTCATTCATCTAATATTATATCCGTTTGAAGTTAAAGTTCTAAGAAATGAGTATAGAAATTGATCAAAATGACACAATTCGCATTACATGAAAAAAATCCAGTTGAGTGTTGAGTTTTTTTCAAATGAAGTAGTGCCTGCCCCCAGGACTTTAATGTATCAACGAATGGGGGACGGGCACCTTTTTATTTTCCGACATGAACCACCAATAACTGCTATTTAAATGTCCGATTTGAATGGTTATAATAGAATAGAAGTTTACCTGTTTTCACTATTTTCAGTTTTTTGTTTTAGATGAACAATAGGTAATTGCCAGATTTATACATTTTACGTCGTGTCTAATTTCTAGCTTTTATGTAGCTGGATCGTACGTTTTAAAGGGGGATTCAATTGGAGAGGTTTGGGTCACGTTCTGAAAAATATAAAAAAAGAAAATTGGTCAAACAGAAAAAAAGGCGGAGAATTGCTGTTTTTATCATTAGTCTTTTTGCTCTAATTGGAAGTAGTTATGTAGGTATCCAAAGTAAAAATCAAAAGATTAGTAAAGAGGTAAAAGTGAACAAGCATGTATTGAAGCAGATAAGTAGTCCTGTAGTAAAGGCTGTGCCAACTTCTGTCGTTGAACCAGTTATAACGACAATAACCATTAGTGCGGCTGGGGATTTTACATTAGGGACAGATGAAACATTTGGCTTTGATGGTTCATTTGTGCAAACTGCAAAGAATAACGACTTCTCTTATTTTACGAAAGGGTTAAATGATATTTTTATTAACGA
Source organism: Bacillus andreraoultii (assembly GCF_001244735.1). Classification (GTDB taxonomy): domain Bacteria; phylum Bacillota; class Bacilli; order Bacillales; family Caldibacillaceae; genus Caldifermentibacillus; species Caldifermentibacillus andreraoultii. Next base: position 238,850 of record NZ_LN868935.1, on the reverse strand, counting down.
TGATTTGACAACTGTGAATTTAGAGACGACTTTAACAACTGCAAAGGAAAAAAGGGAAAAGAAATTCAGGTTTAAAGGTGACCCTTCGTATGTGAAAATCTTGGAATTGGCTGGAGTAGAGGCGGTGAATATAGCCAATAACCATACTTTTGACTATTTTGAGAAGGGATACAAGGATACAATTGCTGCACTGGAACGTGGGAATATAGGTTATTTTGGAAATGATCATTCTTATTTTACGACAGTGAAAGATGTTAAAATAGGGGCCTTAGGATATGAAGGATGGGCGGATAATCAAAATATAAGGAATCGAATATCTCAGGATATCCAGCTACTTCGTGAACAAGGGGCACAAATAGTAATCGTTCACTTTCATTGGGGGAACGAAAGACAATATGTGCCAGACCAGTCACAAGTTTCGCTAGGGAAATTTACAATTGATAGTGGTGCTGACCTTGTACTTGGGCATCACCCTCATGTACTGCAAGGGATAGAAGAATATAAAGGAAAGTTCATTGTATATAGTTTAGGAAACTTCATGTATGGTGGACATAGGAACCCGAAAGATAAAGATACATTTGTTTTTCAGCAGACGTTCTACTTAGAAAATGGGGTTTTAACAGATCAGTTGGAAATCAGTGTGATTCCATTTTCAATATCATCTGTTGCCCAGCGGAATGATTATCAGCCAACGATGCTGACAGGAAATGAAAAAAAACGTGTAAAAGAAAAAATTGTGAGTGGATCGGATAGGATTAATGGTAAAGAGAACTGGCTCACCTACGAAAAAGAGCAGGCGGAAAACTTTGTGAAGAATGAATAAAGATTTAGGTTGCAAGTGCCTGTACCCAGTACTTAGGGGCAGGCGAATTTTTATAAGTAGCAACTACAATCACTTCCTAAACATTTATTATTAGAGGTGAGACTTAAGATGAAAGACTTCCATTGTTGTGCAACGTGTCGACATTTTAAAGTGGAGAAAAAAACTGAGGGTGTAAAGTATTTTTGTAGTCGATTAGGATACGAAACAAAACCAAAATATAAATTTAACTGTTGGGATCCAAAAGAAAATGTAAAAAGGCTAATGGAAAAAAATGATTATAGATAGAATCATCGAGTACCAAAAAGTGATATGATAAAAAAATAAAGGAAGTAGAGACTACTTATTTGGGAGGGAATAATGTAGCGATGACATTGCTAAGATTTTAAGAAAAGCGATCGTTCCAGACCTAGCACACGAACTAAAAAATCGTACTCATTTTGACCACGCTTTTTTAACTAGTTTTACAAAGAAATAGATAATTAGTGATACACATGCTATCATAATTACTAAGCTTAAAAGAACGTGCATATTCATACCTTCTTTCTACCTGAAAATTGAACTTTTAGAAATTGTCCCCTTTGCATTTGATTCTACATTGACTCGCAAATATTTTTGAACATGTTTAACTCAATTTTTGTATTATATAATCCTAATTGTATAGATGAAAAGATAGGAAATCAATAGGGTCTTCTATTTTTTTTCTGATTTAATTGAATGAACAGAAAATATAGAGATAAAGGTTATATGAAACAAGATTTTATCTTGAAAAAAGATGTGTGAAACGAAACCTTTTACTTTCGGGACCATTTAAAAAAAGAGATGCAAAAAAACAGCCTTCTAACCTGATACACCGGTTAGTTATATACAAGCTATTTAGAAAATGGTATGATGGTTTGTAGTTTGAATATAGGGGATTTTCTGAATAGATGGGATTTAATTCTACATATACACAGTACAAAGCGTTTCCAATCAATTTTAAACATAAATGGTATAGGTTAGGAGGATTTTTTTATGGATCAAAACCATCCTTTCGACAAGGCAATAAGACTATCTGGTGAGGCAGGAAATTATCGTGGTCGTACAACAGAGCAATACGCAAATATGGTTGGTCCGTATGGTGGAATTATTGCGGCAACGCTTCTCAAGGCTGCAATGGATCATCCTGAATGTCTAGGGGAGCCGTTGTCGCTGACCGTCAACTATGCCGCACCAATAGCAGATGGTGATTTTGAAATTAAGGCAAAACCAGCTCGAACGAATCGATCTACACAACATTGGATAATCGAATTCTTCCAGAATAGTAAGACGGTCATTACGGGTACGGCAATTTTCGCAACGCGCCGCAAAACGTGGTCCAAAACAGAAGTACCATTTCCTTCAGTCCCTCCTGAAACGGAATTTGAAAGCATTCGTGGAAAGAGTCCGCTCGCCTGGATGAAAAACTACGACATAAGGATGACAAAAGGACCATCATACTTGTTACAAACAGAGGCAGAAGAAGCGAATTCCGAAAACATAACTTTGATGCGGGATGAACCGCGAAGACCCATTGATTTTCTATCGTTAACAGCGCTTTGTGATGTATTTACACCAAGGATTTTCTTAAGGCGTAAATATACCGTGCCTATTGGAACAGTTTCGCTAACAATTTATTTCCATGTTGACTCAGAGGAGCTTCGAAAACATGGTGATCACGAAGTAGTAGGCTATTCTCGAGCGTTAAAGTTTTATAATGGTTTTTATGATCAAACAGCTGAAGTATGGACACGAGAAGGTCAATTGCTTGCAACAACGACTCAGATTGTCTATTTCAAGGAATGAATATGGAGCGGGACTGTTCAAAAAGTGTAAACAAGAAATTTGTTGTATCCATGATTCGAAATATGAAAAGGGGTATCTAGAAGTCAACAAAGGACTTTCTGGAAACCCCTTTTCGTTTCATAAAAAAGTAGCTTACTCGTTGAAATTTACCGTTACGCTGGGAAAACCATCACGCCGGTCTTAAATCAACCTATGCTGGAGGGCCCATCACCCTCTATGGTTAAAGTGTATTTCATGAAACCCGTTTCAGAGCAAGAAAAAAGTAATAAAAAGCGAGAATATTGGTAAAGGATTGACATGAAAGCCATTTCATAGAATAAACTAAGGTTAAGAAGAAAAGTTTATCCAAATTAGGTGAATGAATACATGACGAACATAAGAGACTTGGCGCAAATGGCTGGAGTATCTGTCACAACAGTATCCCGAGTGTTAAATAATTACCCGTATGTTAGCGAGGAAAAACGAAAAGCAGTCATGGATGTAATTCGAAAAACAAATTATCAAAAAAACATAAATGCCGTCCATTTGAGTAAAGGAAGGACAAATTTGATCGGCGTAGTTCTACCGTATTTCGATACCCCATATTTTTCCTTAGTGTTGAAAGGAATAACAATTCAAGCGAAAATATATAACTATAATTTGGTCTTATTCCAAACCGAATATCGGGTAGATAGAGAAATTGAAGCTCTTCAAATGTTAAAACAAAAGCAAATTGATGCACTCGTTATTTGCTCACGAATAAGTGATATATCCATTATTAAAAAACATCTACAATTTGGTCCGATTGTTTTATGTGAAGATTTAGCTGGAAGTCAATTTTCAACAACTTTTGTCGACCATTATAAAGTTTTTCAGCAAGCTTTAGAATACTTATACGAAAAAGGCCATAGAAAAATAGGCTATTGTATCGGACGGAAATCGGGGACAAATAGTCGAATGCGAGAACTTGCCTATATAGACTTTCATAAGAAACATCATTTGCCATTCGACCCAGAATATATTATTAATCGATGTTTGTATTTTGAAGATGGAGACAGAGCATTCCAACATATAAAAAAGTTGAAGAACCCACCAACGGCTTTGTTAGTAACAAGTGACCAAGTTGCAGCTGGAATTGTCATCAGTTGTCAAAAAGAAGGAATCTCCATTCCAGACAATCTTGCAATTATTAGCTTTAATAATGAACCGATTGCTAAAATGATGAACATTACGACAATTGAAATTCCACTTACAAAAATGGGGGAAAACCTCTTTCTTCAAGCGATTGATGATAAAATATCCAATAAAGAAATCTCAGTTAACTTAATTGAGAGAGGAACTGTGTGAAAAAGTTGATCAGTTATGTTATGGTAAAAGTTGGGAATTGAAACGTTGCCAAGCCCTCGATATAATGAAAGTGGGCACGAATATACGTATAAAAGGCAGCTTAATTGGAGTTTTCTTAGAAATTCATTCAAGAAAACTAGGTTGGAAAATTTACAGGAAAATAAAAAGAATATTTCAGGGGGTTACTATGCTTACAATTGGTTATATTGGAAATGGAAAAAGTACAAATCGATATCATCTTCCGTTCGTACGACAAAGAGATAATATAAAAGTAAAAACAATTTATCAAAGAAACCCAAAGAATGAAAGTTGGGACCGCATCCCAGGGGTAAATTATACGTCTGACTTAGATATGTTATTAAATGACAAAGACATTCAACTCATTGTCGTTTGTACTAGACAAGACAGTCATTATGAATATGCAAAATTAGTATTAGAACATAATAAGCACTGTTTAGTTGAGAAGCCTTTTATGGAAACATCAGAACAGGCAAGAGAAATATTTACACTGGCAAAAGAAAAAGGATTAATTGTTCAGGCTTATCAAAATAGACGTTTTGATAGTGACTTTTTAACCGTTCAAAAAGTGATCGAAGAAGGTAAGCTAGGGGATTTAATAGAGTTAGAAATGCATTTTGATTATTATCGCCCGGAAGTACCAGAATCTGTTCATTCTTTTAATCCTCTTGAGTCATTTTTATATTCACATGCTTGTCACACAATTGATCAAGTGATTAGCTACTTTGGTAAACCAGACCATATACATTATGATGTAAGGCAATTATTAGGAACAGGTAGAATGAATGATTACTTTGATTTAGACTTATATTATGGGCAATTAAAAGTGTCTGTGAAATCGAGTTATTTTAAAATAAAAGAAAGACCGAGCTTTGTTGTTTATGGAAAAAAGGGTTGCTTTGTAAAAGAAACGAAAGATCGTCAGGAAGAACATTTAAAAATGTTTTACATGCCTGAAAATAAAGACTTTGGAGTAGATAAACTCCAGCATTTTGGCGTGCTAACATATATTGATGAAGAAGGTACCATTCACGAAGAAAAAGTGAAATCTGTCAATGGTGATTATGGAAGGGTTTATGATGATTTATATGATGCAATTATAAATGGTAAAGACAAAACGATTACGGACGAACAAACACTTCTGCAAATGGAAATTTTAGAAACAGGAGTTAAACATTTAAAGTAAACGGCGATTTATGTATATTATAACTTTACCTGTTATAATGTGATGTAACGAGCACAATAAATAATAAATAGATGGAAATGGAGTAATTTAAATGGTCCAATCAATCAATACAAAAGTTGATTTAGTTATTGATGCAACCTCACATATGGGAATTTCAGATTATGGTAAAATTATGATTGGTGATAAAGGATTTGAATTTTTTAATGATCGTGATGTTCGTAAGTTTGTCCAAATACCTTGGGAAGAAGTTGATTATGTAATTGCTTCAATCATGTTTAAGGGGAAATGGATTCCACGATACGCTATCCAAACGAAGCGAAATGGAACGTATACATTTTCCTCTAAAGATCCAAAGAGAGTTTTGCGCGCCATTCGCGAATATGTTGATCCAAGTCATATGGTTCAATCATTAAGCTTCACTGATGTGATTAAACGAGGATTTAAAAGTAAATTTAAAAAGTCATAGGTTTGGATGAACTTGTCCCGAGATTTTGGGAACAGCTAGACATAATCGTGTTTTCTATAGACAAGTTGGAATGAACTTGTCTTTTTTGGGCTAATAGGAAAGTATAAATTTTCCAACTTCTACACTCCTATACGCATAAGCTAAAACTACGGCTCTGCCTTTTCCTAAAGGCTTGGACGCCCGAGTTTTCTTTATCTAAACGATGATTCCATTGATGGTAATAATGCGTTTAATAGTAGAAAGGGTACAAGACTGTTTGATAGAGAGGTTATGAAGATGAAACTTACTTCTTTACTATAGTTTCGATAACGTTTTCAAAGATACAGAAAGAAAAGTGAAATTTCCTCTTGTAAAAGAAAAATATCGTGCTATAATTATCATGTGAGTTCGTTAAAGTGATACAGAAACTTTACTTTATATTTAATTACAGCGTTTTCAAATAAATATTGCAATTATTTTTTACGTGTTACTGATTCGATCAGGCATGAGTGAAAAGTATTGATTGAAGTGGAGAACAAGGGTATCTCTAACCCGTTATCTTCATTTAATCTGCTTTTTACTTATGCCTTTTTTATTTGCTTTTTTTCTAACTGTATCCGCTTTAATTGAGCTGAAAAAGCAGTTTAGTAGATTTTTCGATTTACTTAAACTTTAACTATATTACTAATAGGGAGGTAAAAAGATGGTAGGAATTATCATTGCTAGTCATGGAGAATTTGCTAATGGTATCTTGCAATCTGGGTCGATGATCTTTGGAGAACAAGAAAATGTAAAAGCTGTTACATTGATGCCGAGCGAAGGACCTGATGATGTAAAGGCAAAAATGAAAGAAGCAATCGCGTCTTTCGATAACCAAGATGAAGTATTATTCTTAGTCGATCTTTGGGGCGGAACACCTTTTAACCAAGCTAACAGTTTGATTGAAGAACATAGTGACAAATGGGCAATTGTTTCTGGTATGAACTTACCAATGTTAATCGAAGCTTATGCATCACGTTTTTCAATGAACACAGCTCATGAAATTGCCGCACATATTTTGGCTACAGCTAAAGAAGGGGTGAAAGTAAAGCCTGAAGAATTAGAGCCCAAAACGTCTGCTCCTACATCAGCTACTAATAAACCATCAAATGTAGGTGCACCAGGTAAGTTTGAATACGTATTAGCACGTATTGATTCCCGTTTACTTCACGGACAAGTAGCGACTGCTTGGACAAAAGCGACACAACCTACACGAATTATCGTTGTATCAGATGTAGTAGCTAAAGATGATCTTCGTAAAAAATTGATTCAACAAGCTGCGCCTCCTGGTGTGAAGGCACACGTTGTTCCTGTAAGTAAAATGATTGAACTTGCAAAAGACGATAAACATTTCGGTGGTCAGCGTGCCTTGCTTCTGTTCGAAAATCCACAAGATGCGCTTAGAGCGGTTGAAGGTGGCGTTCCATTGAAAACAATCAACGTTGGTTCGATGGCACATTCACCTGGAAAAGTCCAACCGAATAAGGTGTTAGCTTTTAACCAAGATGATATCGATGCTTTTGCTGAGTTGAAAAAACTAGGATTGAATTTTGATGTCCGTAAAGTTCCAAACGATGCAAAAGGCGACATGGACGAAATCATGAAAAGGGCTCAAGAAGAGTTAAATAAACAAAAAAAATCCTAATTACCGGGAAAAAAGGGAGGATATATAATTATGGATTTAAATATTATTCAAATAATATTAGTCTGTATCGTAGCATTTTTAGCTGGTATGGAAGGGATTTTGGATGAATTCCACTTCCACCAACCAATCATTGCTTGTACGTTAGTTGGTTTAGTAACAGGTAACCTAATACCTTGTCTTATTTTAGGTGGTACTCTTCAAATGATCGCTCTAGGTTGGGCGAATATTGGAGCTGCCGTGGCACCGGATGCTGCGTTAGCATCAGTTGCATCTGCAATCATTTTAGTTTTAAGTGGACAAGGTGAAGCTGGTATAGCCTCTGCTATTGCGATTGCTGTACCTTTAGCAGTTGCAGGTCTATTATTAACAATTATTGTTCGTACAATTGCAACAGCATTCGTACACTTTATGGATGCAGCAGCAGAACAAGGTAATATTCGAAAAGTTGAATTATGGCACATTATTGCTATCTGTATGCAAGGTTTACGTATTGCAATCCCAGCTGCATTAATTTTAGCTATTGGTGCAGGCCCTGTTAGAAGTTTACTTGAAGCTATGCCTACTTGGTTAACAAGCGGTTTAGCAATCGGTGGGGGAATGGTTGTAGCTGTTGGTTATGCGATGGTTATTAACATGATGGCTACAAAAGAAGTATGGCCATTCTTCGCAATTGGTTTCGTATTAGCGACTGTTTCAGAAATCACACTTATCGGACTTGGTGCTATCGGTGTCGCTCTTGCACTTATCTATCTAGCGCTTTCTAAGCAAGGCGGTTCAGGTAATGGCGGAAACAATACTGGTGATCCAATAGGCGATATTATCGATAATTACTAAGAGGGAGGCGGAATAAAGATGGCACAAGAAGTGAAATTATCAAAAAAAGATCGTATTTCCGTTTGGTGGCGTTCAACTTTCATTCAAGGTTCTTGGAACTATGAACGTATGCAAAATGGTGGTTGGGCGTTTTCAATGATTCCAGCAATTAAAAAATTGTATAAAACAAAAGAAGATCGCGCAGCAGCACTAAAACGTCATTTAGAGTTCTTTAATACTCATCCATATATTGCTTCACCGATAATTGGTGTAACTCTAGCACTTGAAGAAGAACGTGCGAATGGTGCACCAGTTGATGATGTAGCCATTCAAGGTGTTAAAGTTGGTATGATGGGACCTTTAGCAGGTATCGGGGACCCAGTTTTCTGGTTCACAGTAAAACCGATTCTTGGTGCATTAGCCGCTGCTCTTGCTATGTCTGGTAACATCCTTGGTCCAATTATTTACTTCGTTTTTTGGAATATTATTCGTATGGCATTCATGTGGTATACACAAGAATTTGGTTATAAAGCAGGGTCCAAAATTACTGACGACTTATCTGGCGGATTACTCCAAGATATTACAAAAGGAGCATCCATACTGGGGATGTTTATCCTCGGGTCGTTAGTTAACCGTTGGGTTTCTGTACAATTTACACCAGTTGTTTCCAAAGTTCACCTTGACAAAGGTGCATATATTGAATGGGATAAATTACCTTCTGGAGCACAAGGCATTAAAACTGCGTTAGAACAGCAGGCAGCCGGTCTTTCGTTAAGTGATGTTAAAGTGACAACTTTACAAAATAACTTGGATAGTTTAATTCCTGGCTTAGCTGGCTTATTACTTACACTTCTTTGTATGTGGTTACTTAAGAAAAAAGTTTCTCCAATTGTTATGATTCTTGGATTGTTCGTGGTTGGTATTGTTTTCCATCTAATCCACTTAATGTAATAATAGAAGATTTTGTAAGGGATTTTCAAAATAAGTCCGTGTGAAGACGGTGCTTACAAATAGATAGGCACCTCCTAATTTGATGAATTTATCAATGAAGGAGGTGCCTTTTTATAAGGTGGTTTTACATAGATTTTGGGGAATTTAGGTTTATATAAAGGTTGTATAAGCCGGTTTTTGCGTAAAACTTAGTATTTTGGGTTCATAGGGAGAATCTATGATCCCATTTTCACGTGATTGCTCGGATTTAGGGTTGATAGAGGAGTTCTATGAGCAGGTTTTCAAGAAAAACTCATGATTTAGGGTTGATAGGCCGGTTCTATAAGCCCGTTTTCGTGAAAGACTCATGATTTTGGGCTCATAGAAAGGTTCTATGATCCCGTTTTTGCGAAATTCTCAGTATTTCAGGCTCATAGAAAGGTTCTATAAGCCCATTTTTAGCAGATTTCAGGAAATTTGGGTTCATAGAGAGAATCTATGATCCCATTTTCGTTTAAAACTCAAGATTTTGGGTTCATAGAGATGTTCTATGATCCCGTTTTTGCGAAATTCTCAGTATTTCAGGCTTATAGAGAAGTCCTATAAGCCGGTCTTCCTGTAAAACCGCTAAATTTCTGCTAATAGAGAAGATCTATAAGCATGTTTCACCAATATCCTCGACATTTTCGTTTAATACAGCAATACTATAAACCTGTTTATACCTAGTTCCTAAGAATTTCAGCTTATCAACTAATTTTATAAGTTAGCTAAAGTTACCTGAAGTTGAAAAAAAATGGTTAGACATGATATAAGTTAATAGAAGAAAAATCTTATTCGCTTTTTAACTTTTGGTCGAGGGGTTATTTTTACCCACCATGACCAGCATGAGAGGATTTGAGTTTGAAAATGACTAATAATTTTTGGCTTGATTTACCACGGCCATTTTTTATACTTGCACCAATGGAAGATGTGACGGATGTTGTTTTTCGTCATGTTGTAAGTGCAGCAGCAAGACCAGATGTATTTTTTACAGAGTTTACAAATACAGAAAGTTATTGTCATCCTGAGGGGAAACAAAGTGTGCGTGGGCGTTTAACTTTTAAAGAAGATGAACAACCCATTGTCGCTCATATATGGGGAGATAAACCTGAAAAGTTCCGAGAAATGAGTATCGGTATGGCTAAGTTAGGTTTTAAAGGAATCGATATTAATATGGGCTGTCCTGTACCGAATGTGGCAGCGAATGGCAAGGGAGCTGGGCTGATTTGTCGTCCAGAAGTAGCAGCACAACTTATAGAAGCTGCAAAAGCTGGGGGACTACCAGTAAGTGTAAAAACAAGGCTTGGTTACACAGACATAAATGAGTGGCAAGATTGGTTGACACATATTTTGAAACAAGATATTGCCAATCTTTCTATTCATCTTCGGACTAGGAAGGAAATGAGCAAAGTCGATGCCCACTGGGAGTTAATTCCAGAAATTAAGAAACTTCGCGATGAGGTAGCACCAAATACACTTTTAACAATTAATGGCGATATTCCTGATCGTCAAACTGGTTTGAAGCTTGTCGAACAATATGAGGTTGATGGGGTTATGATTGGTCGCGGTATTTTTAAAAATCCATTTGCATTTGAAAAAGAGCAGAAAGAACATAGTAGTAAAGAATTGCTTGATCTTTTACGATTACACCTAGATCTTCATGACCAATATTCAACAGAACTAGAGCCTCGTCGTTTCACACCGCTTCAACGCTTTTTTAAGATATATGTGAAAAGCTTTAAAGGAGCGAGTGAATTGCGAAATCAATTAATGAGCACAAAGTCTACGGATGAAGTGCGTGCATTGCTTGACCACTTTGAAGTAAATAATGGTGAGGATTTCCCAAATAATTAAAATCTAATTTTTCTCAAAAAAATTATAACTAGATTTAATAATATGGAACTCCCTAATAAATAAAAATCTAGCTAAAATAGTCCATTGGCGGCATGAATTTGGTGTAGAAACTAACTCATTCCGCCATTTATATTAATAACAGAATCAAATTGCTTAATTATGAGTTGAATGTGAGAAATGATAGGCAATGAAATCAATAATAATCGAACGGATTTGAAGGAGGGTGGGAAAGTGTCTGAAGTAAAAGATGAAATAATATTAAGAGGTTTGAGAGAAAACAATTTAAAACATATAAATCTCAATTTACCGAAAGAAAAAATTATCGTATTTACCGGTCTTTCGGGTTCAGGAAAGAGTTCGGTTGTTTTTGATACGTTAGCAACAGAAAGCAGAAGACAAATGACTTTGAACTATCCTCTTTATGTTAGAAATCAAATGCCAAGGTATGAAAGGCCACACGCTGATCTCATGCAAAACTTAAGCCCTGTTATCGTCGTAGAACAAAAACAGATAAGCGATCGTTCTCGTTCAACCGTTGGGACTTATATGGATATCCATCCTTTAATAAGACTTTTGTTTTCAAGAATAGGGACTCCCTCAATCGGTTCTGCTACTGATTTTTCAAGTCAAAGCTCTTTTGGTAGATGTCCAGAATGTGGTGGCTTTGGGGAGATCATTGCACCAGATGTTAATCAGTTGATTGATTTTGATAAGACACTTCGAGAATATGCCGTGAAATTTAAACCACTTTCTCCATCGGGGTGGCAAGGGAGATGGATGATTACGGGTGGATTATTTGATCCAGATCTGCCTATAAAAGACTACCCAGAAGATAAATTACAGCTGTTACTTTATGGTCCTCCAAAAGGTGAAAAGATTTATGCCCCATTTCACACTAAAAACGGTCCTCAACCTCATGAATGGGATGGGCTATTACCGAGGTTCACCCGTCTCTATATTAATCGAGATGTTTCAAAGTTAAAAGAGGTATCCGAAGAAGATGTTTTAGCAGTATCAACGCGACGTTTCTGTCCCACATGTCAAGGTTCCGGCTTAAATCCGACAGTACTAGAGTGTAGGATAAATGGCTTAAATATCGCAGAGTACGATCGACTCGAGCTAACAGAATTACTGGAAGAACTAACAAAAATTACCAATCCCTTAGGGGAATCTATTGCAAAACAAGCAATCCCACAATTAAAACAGTTAATTAATATAGGAGTAGGATATTTAAGTCTTTCAAGAAAAATGAGTACCCTATCTGGCGGTGAAGCTCAAAGGGTAAAAATTGCCCGTCAATTAGGGAGCAGTTTAAACAATATGACGTACATATTTGATGAACCAAGTGCAGGACTCCACCCAGAAGAAGTGAGTTTACTAATCACGATGCTTAAAAGTATAAAAGCACAACATAATACCGTCATTATCATTGAACACAACCAATCAGTAATAAAAATTGCAGACGAAATCATTGAAATGGGTCCAGGAGCGGGTGTAAATGGTGGAGAAGTCGTTTATCAAGGAAACTTAGCAGCATTAAAAAACACGCCAACTGCAATTGCTTTAGGTCACAAGTTAAAAATAAATCAAAATCCGCGGGAAATAAAAAGTTACTTTTCGTTAAAAGAAGTAAGTGACAATAATTTAAAAAATGTAACAGTAACTATTCCAAAGCATGTATTCGTTTCTATATGTGGCGTTTCTGGTTCAGGTAAAAGCTCCCTTATGTTTGAGGCATTCATAAAAAAGTATCCGGAGACGATAATGGTCGGACAAAGTAGTATCGGAATATCTAACCGTTCGACACTCGCAACCTACATGGGGATAATGGATGATATTCGTTCAATATTTGCCAAAGAAACAGGGCGTCCTGCTGGGTTATTTAGTTTCAACTCGAAAGGAGCATGTCAAATCTGTAATGGAAAAGGCGTGATCACACCGGATGTAGCATTTGCTGATCCAGTGACTGTTCCTTGTGAAGCTTGTGGTGGTACGAGATATTCAGAGGAAGCGCGTCACTATCGATATCAAGGGAAAAATATTGTGGAAATATTAGACTTAACGATTGACGAGGCGATGGACTATTTCTATATGCCTAAAATTATAAAAAGAGTTCAAACATTAAACGACGTTGGATTAGGGTATTTAACATTAGGGCAAACGACAAGTTCCATGAGTGGTGGAGAAATTCAACGTTTGAAACTAGCTAGCCACTTACAAAAAGAAGGGCAAATCTACCTGTTAGATGAACCATCATTAGGACTTCACACAGAAGATTATAGTGTCCTTTTAAACGTTTTTCAAAATCTTGTAAACAGGGGGAATTCAGTGATTATTATCGAGCATAATCTAGACTTTATCGCCGCCAGTGACTGGGTAATCGAACTCGGTCCGGGTGGCGGAAAACAAGGAGGACAAATTATATTCGAAGGCACACCAGAAAAACTGTTACATGCCGACACATTGACAGCGAAATGGATGAAGGAAGAAGTCGCGGATGGGCTCGATTAAAAAAAGAGTGAAGAAAAATGGGAATCTTAGTAAGTGAATTTTGAATTAGGAAAATGTAAAAATGGCCGAGAAAGAAATAAAATAGTAATGTTAAAACAGACATTGCTAGTTCATTTTAGCAGTAGAAATGATAAAAACCGAACAATTCCGAGACTCTAAGTGAGAATTTTATTCGGTCGTTCGGTTTTTATATTCATTATAAAGCCTTTCCACCACAATAAAAATTTTTAAGTACGGATAGATATGTAACCCCATAGTGCAATAGATCCAATAAATAGGACACCTACAGAAATTAATAGGATTCTAGTCTGGTTTGCTTTTGTATTTTTACTATAAATTTGGTCCTCAATATTACCTGCCCAAACAGTCACTATTAAAGCGATAATAGCGAAAATAAGAGCACATATAAAACCAATCACAAACCCTTCACATGAAATCAAACAATAAACCCCTATAACCTTTTTCAAAACAAATTATTAGTAATAAGTATAACATTATCAAGGTTAGAATAGAAGAAGAATGTCTCTTAAATAAAAAATATCTTGACAGTAGATGTGTTTTCGTATTTATTATAGTTATAAGAATAATAAAAATATTCTACTCTCGGTTTGGGTTAGTAACAATTCATGAAAGGGGGAATGATTGCTTCGTTTAAAACATGAATGGATATTTATAGAACGATTGGAGGGGATTACTATGGAGAAAATAGAAAAGTTTTTAGGGAGTATTAGTAATTTTGTTTGGGGAGTGCCTTTAATTGTTTTGTTAGTTGGAACTGGTATTTATTTAACTTTTCGTTTAGGTTTTTTACAAATTCGCTCACTCCCTTATGCGTTAAAACTCGCCTTTTCAAGAAACCAAGACAAAACTTCTGATGGGGATATTTCTCATTTCCAAGCTCTTACAACTGCATCAGCTGCAACGATTGGTACAGGTAATATTGTTGGGGTAGCAACGGCAATTGTACTTGGGGGACCTGGTGCGGTTTTATGGATGTGGCTTGCAGGGTTATTCGGAATGGCTACAAAATATGGGGAAGCGGTTTTAGCTGTAAAGTACCGTGTTAAAGATTCCCAAGGAAATATGGCTGGGGGGCCAATGTATTATTTAGAACACGGGTTAAAACAAAAATGGTTAGGTGTGTTATTTGCTGTTTTCGGTGCTCTTGCTGCATTCGGAATTGGTAATGGTACGCAGGCAAAAGCCGTAGCAGACTTAATGAAAAGTACATTTACAATCCCGACATGGGTAACTGGAATCGCTCTAGTAATCTTTGCTGGTGCAGTTATCCTTGGTGGGATTAAATGGATTGGTCGTGTCACTTCTTTCTTCGTACCGTTTATGGCAATCTTTTATATTTTTGCAGGTTTATATGTGATGATTGTGAACTTTCATTTAGTTCCTGATGCGATTGTTACAATATTTTCACATGCATTTTCTGGTGAAGCAGCCTTAGGTGGAACAGTTGGTGCGGTCATTCGATATGGAGTTGCTCGAGGATTATTTTCCAATGAAGCAGGAATGGGTTCTGCCCCAATCGCAGCCGCTGCAGCCAAAACAGATTTGCCCGCTAGACAGGCATTAGTTTCGATGATTCAAGTTCTTTTTGATACATTAATCATTTGTTTTATTACTGGAATTACCATTGTTATGTCTGGTCTATGGCAAGATAAAAGTATTGCGGCAGGGGTTCTAACATCTTCCGCGTTTGAATCATTAATTGGTGGTGCTGGCCCTTATATCGTTACATTTGGTTTGCTGTTTTTCGCAACTTCAACGATTCTCGGTTGGGCTTATTATGGAGAAAAATGTTTCCAATACTTATTTAAGAGCCCAACAGCAATATGGATCTACCGAACGATATTTGTTCTCTTTATTTTCATAGGTGCTACCGCTTCCCTTAATGTCGTCTGGTCCTTAGCAGATATTCTAAATGGATTAATGGCGATTCCAAACTTAATCGGTCTTATTGGATTATCTGGAATTATTGTCATGGAAACGAAACGATTACAAAATAAAGTGAAAGAAGAAAAAGCAGCCGAAGCAAGTTCAAAGGGTGCTCAGTTATAGCAAAAGGAAAAAATCCTACTTTCTAAGTTTTATAGGAGGTAGGATTTTTTTGTGCTGTCAGTAATTCGATTATCCAACTAAACTAAATAGGACGTGGGTTATTAATGCGGAAATACCGTTGCGTTTTTTTGTGCTACTATTTTTCACTTTTTTTTAGCTAATAGGAAATGGGGTATACGAAAAGTGGACCCAAAATATGATAATCAGGAATATTGATATATCAAGGTTTTGAAACACGAAAAGGTCATCCAGAAATCAAAAGTATGACTTTCTGGACTGCCACTTTCTTATACACATAAGCGCACAAGGAAGGCTATAGCAGGATTATATCAAAGCCGAAAAACTTTCTTACTTTTCGGTGAACTGTAGTCTCTTTGGTTGACTTGGGGCTCGAGCGTCCCCGAGTTTTGGGGATACCATGGAAAAAAGGACATTTTACTAGTGTAGACGCCCGATTTGCGGTGAAAAAGACGGAAACGGTCATCTAGAAAGGTTTTAGACGCCCATTCTGCGGTGAAAAAGGAAGAAACGGTCATCTAGAAGGGACGCCCACATGATGGTAAAAATGACTGAAGTAGTCATCAAGAAGGGTTTCTGGAAGAACAAACTCATGGGCAATTGGATTATTCTATTGTAAGTTCATTACAATTCAGTCAAATATAGAGATTATGTCTGAAAAAAGGTATATTTCCCATGTTTAATACAGAAATTAAAATGAAATTGGTGCTTATTTTTAGAGGAGGTACAAATATGGTAGGAATTGTCCTAGCGAGTCATGGGGAATTTGCTAAAGGGATTTTACAGTCCGGGACGATGATTTTTGGTGAACAAGAAGATGTTCTAGCTGTCACATTATCACCAAGCGAAGGACCAGACGATTTAAAAGCAAAGTTAATCCAAGCAGTCTCTGTATTTGAAAACCAGGATGAAGTCTTGTTCTTAGTGGATTTATGGGGCGGAACACCGTTTAATCAAGCTAACAGTATATTTGAAGACCATAAAGACAAATGGGCAATTGTGAGCGGATTAAATTTACCAATGTTAATTGAAGCTTTATCACTACGTTTTTCGATGAATTCAGCCCAGGAGATTGCAAAAAATATTATTGCAACAGCGAAAGAAGGTATTCGAGTAAGGCCTGAAACATTAGAACCAGAAAAAACAACAGCTAAAACAACATCGGCCGAACCAAAAAAAGCACTACCAGAAGGGACGGTTGTTGGTGACGGAAAAATAAAAATTGCCTTAGCACGTATTGATTCACGATTGCTCCATGGACAAGTTGCAACAGCATGGACAAAGGCGGTCAATCCAAATCGAATCATCGTTGTTTCCGACAATGTGGCTAAAGATGACTTACGGAAAACATTAATTACCCAAGCTGCACCACCAGGCGTAAAAGCGAATGTTATTCCAATTCGGAAAATGATAGAGGTTTGGAACGATCCTCGCTTTGGAAAAACTGTTGCATTATTATTGTTTGAAAACCCAGAAGATGTAGCAGAAGTAGTGAAAGGTGGAGTCGAACTGCCAGAAGTTAATGTTGGTTCGATGGCTCATTCTGAAGGTAAAGTGATGATTAACAATGTATTATCTGTGGATGAAAAAGATGTTGAGGCTTTTACATATTTACGTGATCAAGGGGTCAAGTTTGATGTGCGAAAAGTTCCTGCAGATTCACAACAAAATTTATGGGAATTATTAAAAAAAGCAAAAATGGTCAAATCATAAATCTCAGTTTGAACTTTATTCCGAGAAGTGTGCAGACATGTTTAGGCACATTTGATAGACAGGAGGAGCAAACATGACAGTAATTGTAGTTGTATTAGTGATACTCGTCGCATTTTTGGCTGGAATGGAGGGAATTCTCGATGAATTTCAATTTCATCAGCCGATTGTAGCTTGTACGTTAATAGGTTTAGTGACAGGACAACTTATAGAAGGGATTGTTCTTGGCGGTACATTACAGTTAATCGCATTAGGTTGGATGAATATTGGTGCTGCTGTGGCACCGGATGCGGCATTAGCCTCAATAGCATCAGCCATATTGGTTACGATGAAGGGAGCAGGCGTTGAAGAAGGAATTGCCTTATCCATTCCTCTAGCCGTTGCTGGACAAGTATTAACGATTTTTGTTCGTTCCGTTACAGTTGGACTCGCGCACGGTGCAGATAGGAAAGCGGCGGAAGGATCATTTCGAGGTGTCGAGATGTACCATTTAGGGGCATTAATGTTGCAAGGTCTACGAATTGCCATTCCCGCAGCCATCATTGTTGCTGTACCTGCAAGTGCGGTGACAAATGCATTGAACGCAATTCCTGACTGGCTTACAGGTGGACTAGCGGTAGCCGGTGGATTTATTGTTGCTGTCGGTTATGCGATGGTTATTAATATGATGGCAACACCAAAAGTTTGGCCCTTCTTTTTTGTTGGATTTGCATTGGCCGCCGTTTCAGACTTGAACTTAATCGCCATGGGAATTATTGGTCTCGTTTTAGCTCTAGTTTATTTACAATTGTCTCCGGAATTTAATAACCATGGCGGAGGTGGAAATACTGGCGGTGGGGGAGATCCGCTTGATGAAATTTTAAATGACTATTAAAGGAAGTGAAAAAATGGCAGAACAAACAAATACAAAAAAGTTAAGTAAAAGAGACCGTATCTCCGTATTTTGGAGAAGCCAATTCCTACAAGCTTCTTGGAACTATGAACGGATGCAAAACGTTGGCTGGGCTTATGCGATGATTCCGGCGCTTAAAAAACTATATAAAAATAAAGAAGACCGGTCACAAGCATTAAAACGCCATTTAGAATTTTTTAATACACATCCATATTTGTCGGCTCCTATTTTAGGAGTTACACTAACGTTAGAAGAAGAAAAGGCAGCAGGTGCCCAAATTGATAATGCGGCTGTCCAAGGGGTAAAAATTGGGATGATGGGACCTCTAGCTGGGGTTGGTGACCCAATCTTCTGGGGTACGATTCGTCCTGTTTTAGGTGCTTTTGCTGCTTCTCTTGCATTATCGCAAAATATCCTTGGACCCATCGTATTCTTTCTAGTATGGAATATTATACGAATGGCATTTCTATGGTATACACAAGAGTTGGGTTACAAGCAAGGGTCAAACATTACTCAAAATTTAAGTGGTGGCTTAATGCAAAAAATTACCCAAGGTGCATCGATTTTAGGAATGTTCATTATGGGTGTACTCGTTCCTCGATGGACGACTATGAATTTTCCACTAGTTGTTTCTCGCGTCAATGTTGATGAAAAATCGCTAGTTGATTTTAGCGGGCTAGTTGCGGCCGCCAATGAAGGGAAGTTAAATGAAAACCAAATTCGTAATGTAATAAATCAAGTTCAAAGCGGTGCGAATGTTAACCCAGAGAAAGTTACTACATTACAAGATATTTTTAATTCATTAATTCCTGGCCTAATGCCATTACTTCTTACGTTCTTTTGTATTTGGTTATTGCGTAAGAAAGTTAGTCCTATTACGATTATTTTTAGCTTATTTGCATTAGGGATTGTTGGTTATGTTGCGGGGATATTTGGATGATTTGAGGTGGTAGCTGAAACGATCACCTTTTGGATAAAAAAATCGTAAGGCATGCTATACACACTCAATTCGTAAGTATTCATATTTTGTCAAGAAACAAGGATAAAGAATATCTATAATAGGCAAGAAAAATAACTAGCTAATGTTATTTGCAAAGGTAAACGAATAATAAATATAATGGTGTCTTATTGATGGTTATAAATAGGGAAAATGAAACCCGTCTGCAGTTGCACGGGTTTCATTATTATTCTCTAATTCTTTTCCTGTACAGGCAAGATGAATTGTTCTTTTCCAACAAGCTTATCAACAAAAAATCCAATGATTCCACCGATAACTGCAGGAAATATCCAACCTAAACCGAGGTTAAAGAAAGGAACAAAGCCAATGATTTGAGCGATTCCATCTAAGTTTAATTGAAAACTATTTAGGACTTCATATATGGCGTAAATGAATGTGAATGTGACAGTGAAACGATACATCATCTTGCCATTTCCAAATAGTGGCTCAAGAAGTGATAGAGCCACGAGAACGATGGAAATCGGATAGATAAACATTAACATAGGAGCAGCAATATCTAGAATTATATTAAGTCCAAGACTAGAAACGGAAAAGCCAATCACTGAAAGTAATCCAACATAAAATTTGTAACTAAATTTTGGGTAAAGGCCTTGAAAAAAACTAGCACTTGCATTAATTAAACCGACACAAGTAGTCAGGCAGGCAAGTAAAACAATTGTACTAAAGAGTAAGCTACCCGTACTACCGAATAAGATTTGAGAGGCAGTTGTTAAAATTTCAGCGCCATCGGAAAATTCCGCCTCTTTTGGCATAACGACACCAATCCATCCAAGTGACACATAAACAAGAGCTAAGCCAACAGCTGCTATGAGTCCAGCACCAAGTGTTCCTTTTATTTGTTCTCGTCGCGTCTGTAGTCCACTGTCTTTTAACGCATGAACGACAACAATCCCAAAAGCGAGTGCAGCAACAGCATCCATCGTAAAATAACCTTCTAAAAATCCTGTTACAAACGGGGTTGTTGAATACTTTTTAGCTACGGGCGCTTGTGTATTCTCGAATAAGAAAAAGGCACGAACAAATAGAATGGCAAGTGTGATAAGTAAAAGTGGTGTTAGAATCTCTCCAACCCGTTGCACAATTTTTTTTGGATTTAAACAAATGAAAAACGTAACAGAAAAAAATAGGATAGAGAAAAGAATCAGGGTGAGCCGATGATCACTTTGATAAAATTGTTGGAAACCTAATTCATAGGCAACACTTGCAGCCCGTGGAATTCCGTAAAATGCGCCGATTGAAAGATAAATAATACTGGCAAAAACAATCCCGAAAACTTTTCCAACACGGCTTCCGATTGAAATTAATCCTCCATCTACTGTCGCAACAGCTAATACTGCCATAAAAGGGAGAAGGACACCTGTAAGTAGAAAACCAATCATTGCCGGTGTAAAATGACTCCCTGATTCCAATCCAAGAAGTGGTGGGAATATTAAATTTCCAGCCCCGAAAAATAAAGAAAATAACATTAATCCTGTAAAGAAAACTTGTTTTTTACTCATTATAATCACTCCTATTCTTGATGTGAAAATTCCGTCAATTTGTAAGTTGTTGGTTCATACATTTCTACAAATAAAAAAACTCGCCCCTAATTAGGGACGAGTTTGTACTCGCGTTACCACCCAAATTTCGTATGTAAAATATACGACACTCTGCCACGTACCGCCATACGTGCTCCTTATAACGGAGGATTCCGTCAATACTTACTTTATTCAGTATTGCATCTCAGGGATGATTTTCAAGATCAAATTGTCCATCGGCTTTCAGCAAATACCGACTCTCTGTAGAACAAGGGTTGTTCCCTACTCTGTCCCGTCATCGACTTATATTGTTTAGCAATAATTTAACAAAATAAAAGTTTTCTGTCAATGGTTTTTTTATAATAAATGGTTTGAACTTTAACAAGTTGTAGTATCTAATCTTAGGTCCGTTCTATTTTAATCCTTGTCCCACTCGACGAAATGGCAGTTTTCTAACATTCATATACTTCTAAGCGTATAAGTTTTAAAAATGGTGATTACAATGAGTAATGTAGGTATGATGATATGGATGAATGGCCTCAGCTTTTAACAAAAATATTAGCTGATTTTGAACAAAGACAGTATATACCGCATACTTATATTGAAATTGTCATTGAGGAAAAACGATATGACAAACTTCTTGAATATTGCAAACGTCATATTTATTATATTGAATCTTACTATCAATACTTAATAAATGACTATTATGAAGAGACGAAAGAATTATTTCGAATGTATATTGAAAAAATTGCTTGTCAGGCTAGTAACAGGTCACAATATCGCAAAGTTTGTCATATCATTCAAACATATAAGAACAATTTTGGAAAAAACCAGGCACAATCTTTAATAAATGAGCTTAAGCAGGAAAACAAACGAAGACCAGCATTCATTGATGAATTAAGTAAAATTAAAGTTGGCTAAGTGATAATTACGATCAGTTCTGTATCAAGGGGAGAGCTTATTCTGCTGATTCTGTTCTCCCCATATATTCTCCTGTTTTTGGATTGTAATAGATTTCTGCTTTTCTACCGTCTATCCAACCATTTACTGCAAAAAAGATATTCTTTTCATCCCTTAAAGTTCTAAAATGATAACCATGTGAAAACGAATCATTTTTAGGGAACGGTTGAAGATTAGAGTCTTTTATTGCTGATTTTACTATTTGTGGACTATCTATTTTTACAAATTCATCCTTTATAGTTAATTCATCATATTTATCCGCTAGTTCGTAATTTTTCATGTTCCCTTTTTCAATGACAAATAGAATTTGTTTATTTATATTTGGTAAAACAAATACCCCTTGCCAATTTGCCCTTTTACCGTTTTTCCCACTTACTTTACCATCATCAACACTTTTTAAAATCATAAGTTCTGCCTTCTTATCTAATTCTTTTGCTTTTTTAAAACCAAGATGATAAGCTTCTTGAAATGTAATTTCTTTAGTTTGAAACATATTCGATTTTAAAATTCCCCCTCCAATTAAGAATAAGATAAAAAAATAGATTAAACTGTTTTTCATCAAAATACTACGTCCCTAAAACTTGTTATAAAATATAATTTCTACATACGGAGGGGAAAACCCTTATATTCATTTGATTATTTTTCATGTGTCAGACGTTGTTATTTTCGAGATAAACAAGGATATAGAAAATTTTATTTACTCATAAAAAAAGCCGAACGATTCAAGTTTCTAAATAAAAAGTAACTCATCGTTCGGCGTATATCGGATATTTTTATATTCGAGTTTACCTCCTCCTTTTTCATTTTCATACAGTTTCTAGCGTTGTTTTAAAACGGTTTTAGCGCCTCTTGCTTTTCCAATTAATAAGGTAACTTGTGCGACCGTAATAGGAAGTAATGATCTTTTTCTAAACGCTAAATATTTTGGCCTCCAGGTGACTTCGTATTTCTCCTTAAATTGTCTTAAGCCTTGAAAATGATAGAAGACATGTCCATGTAAGAAAATTTGAGCCGCAATTTTTTCACTAAAAAATGAATATCTAGAATGGCCAACATTGGAAAGTGGAGCCATACCAAGGTTAAATTGTTTATATCCTTGTTCTTTTGCCCAATGGAATAGCGATAGAAAAATAAAATCCATCGTACCAGAAGGAGCGTCTTGCTTATACCTCATCAAATCAATGGAAATGGTTCGGTCCTGATCATATACAGGCATAATATTCGTAAAGCCAATAATGGTAGAAGAAGGATCTTTTAAAACACCTAATTCTGTTCGATTTAAATAATCTTTATCAAAAAAGCCTAAAGAAAATCCTTTCTCTGTTCGACCATTTAACCATTCATTTGATATATCACGTAATGTATTTAACAGCTCCGTGCTATGAGGTGGTTGTAAAATCTCAAATACATAATTTTCCCGTTCAAATTTATTTTTCGTAGCCCGAAGTCCTTTCATTCTTTTCCCGTTAAGTGAAAAATGATGTAAATCAACAAATGCCTCTTCACCAAGTTTAAAAAAGTCGTACCCAAGATCGTGAAGAGAAGTGAGTTGTTCATTACTAATTTCGTAAAATACAGGTGTATATCCATAAATATCTGCTGTTCTTAGTAATTCTTCGATCGCGTTCGGAAATTCTGATTTCTCACCGATGGGATCACCGAGAACAACCATTTTATCTGCAAATGTTTGATATTGAAAAAGGACATTTCTTTTGCTGTTCCAAAAAATATACTTATCATGCAGAAAGATTAAATGTGTGAGAACATTACCTTCAAATTTTTGAATATGTTCGGTAATTTCTGCTTCGTGATTGATGGAAGTCACAAATGGAAACTTTTTTGAACGACTTAAATAATAACCAACAATAAATATCATAGTGGCAATAAGGAGACCGATTATTGCGCTATGAAATAAATCTGCATAGTCTGTTATCATATAAGGTGTAAGTCTAGCAGGAATATGGAACTTATGTACAGGAAGATTCGTATATCCAATAGCTAAGTACAAAAACGTAAAAAATAAGATAACACATATGTCAAAAAAGATTCTTCCCCATGTAAATACATAACTTTCCCGATAAAAACGTTTTTTTGAACTAAGGAGAAGAAAAATTACAATAATCATAAAAATTGCTTCTTCATAGTCCAAACCTTTAATAAGAGAGAAAAAAGCTGCAAAACTTAAGACAATTAATGTGCTATAATAAATAGGTTTTACTTTGTATTGAATTCCTCGTGATAATCCAAGAAGAATAAATCCTGTCGCAACAGATAATTGATGGGACGCACTTATAATAGGTAACGAAAAAAACTTCTCTGCAATTTTAAATCGTTCAAGAATACCAGGTAAAGCCGCGGATAAGAGTAAAATAAATCCTGAAATAAAGACGAAAACAGTTAGTAGAAAATGGCTAATGTATCCAATCATTGCATTAGGTAAGTTATCCCAATCCTTATTCCAACGATCCCAGTAACCTTTGATGAATAACACGGTACCAGTTAGAAAAGGAAGGATGTAATAACCTAGCCGATAAAGGATAAGTAAAACGACGACTTTCTCATCTTGGAAGCCAAAATATTGTGCACCCCATATAAATACTAGGTCAAATGAACCGAGTCCTCCTGGTATCATACTAATAATTCCAGCACAGGCGGCAATAACGTAGATTGTAAACAGCTCCCCAAAGTTTATAGACATTTGCAATATTTGGGATAACGTCCAGATTCCAAAAAATGTTGCAAACCATTCAATAAAAGATGAAAGGACGAGAAAAAGTTTTGAAGATAAATCTAGAAATGCTTCATGTTCTTTCCTTTTTTCCTGTAAAGAAATAAACAGCAGGACAGGAAGATATAAAGCAACCCCGATTATGGCAAAATAAAGCCATTTTTTTTCCGTTAAAAGAGGGTTATGAAAGAAACAAATGAGCATGATAATCGATAATATGGAAATACCGGTTAAAAAATATAGGGTAATATGACCAACTAGCCGAAGTATGCTATTTCTATTAACCTCTTTTGTTTTATAAAAATATACACGCAATGCTGCACCAATTAATCCCCCGAACCCGAGTAAATTGGAAAAGGAATTTATAATGATTGCCTGTTTGATAAATGTTTTTGTTGGAAATTGTAATCCTAATTTTTTTACAATAATGAGATCATATAAGAACATAGGACTAACCGTTAGTACAATAAAAATGATAACAAGTAGTAATAATCCAATAGGAATTTGATATATTTCATGCTTAATGAGACCCATATCAAGACTTTTGGCAAAAACCCAAATTTCATGGCATGCTAGAACAAGTAATAGTAGAGGGAAAATGATTTTTAAATATTGAGTAATCTTTCCTTTCAAAATACGAATATCCATACAACAAACCCTTTCAATACGTTGGTTCTAGATTTTTATTATTTACAATTCCTTTCATTTTATCCAAAGAATAATCATTTCCAGGAAAAATTCACTTTCTATCTTACCTTAAATCATACTTTTTTACCAAGTTTCATTGAAAGTATGCTTATTTTTGGTAATATGTAAAAAAAGACTAGTCAATTATTTACTTCTAGGGGGCAGAAAAAATAGTAAAATTAAAGAGATTCGAGGTGCTATTCCTTAGAGACGCAGGACATTCACTACGAAAGAATGTACATTGGAAATTGCTATACTTTAAAAGTAGCGTTTAGGGAACAAAATCTTTATGGGTGAGACTGACTTTATGATGACAAATATACTTGTGTAATTTTCATAGGCATGGATAAAATAGAGGAGGTTAGATAATGAAAAAGTTTATTATTGAAGAGCCATTTTGGACAATTTTCCCCACAGCAACAATTGGAATTGTCATTTGTAATGGGATAGATAACTCGATAAAAGATGAAGAAAAGTATAACAACCTTCTTTTAGAAGCGGAAAAAGAAGCCCGAAAATATTTGCAAGACCCGGAATTTAGCAATAATGAAGTCATTAAAGTTTGGAGAGACGCATTTAAGAAGTTCAAAACAAAAAAAGGTGCACGCTCCTCAATCGAGGCATTACTAAAAAGAATAAAAAATGGTAACCATTTGGGGACGATAAATCCGTTAGTTGATATTTACAACTCGATTTCGTTGCGATATGCCATGCCTTGTGGTGGAGAAGATATAGATACATTGCAGGGTGATGTAAGATTGACGAAAGCAGTTGGTGATGAAGATTTTGTAACATTGGGATCAGATAAAAGTGAATCGCCATTCGAAGGTGAAATTATTTATAAAGATCAAGTGGGCGCAATTTGCCGTTGTTGGAATTGGCGTGAATCCGTCAGAACGATGCTTACTGAAGAAACAAAGAATGCATTTCTGTGCATTGAATTAGTTGATGAAAAACGTACAGAAGAGTTTGAGAACGCGTTAAATGATTTAGCAAACACCGTACAGGCTGAATTAGGTGGAACAAGTAAAACTGCTATACTTGATATAAGAAATAATGAAGTAATCATTGAATAGTTTTTAAAATGAGTATTTTTTGTTTTAAGGAAATACGCGTTGGTCCTATAAGCATAAGTAAAGAATATAAAGGGATAATGAGGTTTTAGCATGGAAAAACAAGAAAGAAAGTTATCGATAGAACAATGTGAAGAAATACGAAACATATTAAAAAAACGCTTTGAGAAAAATATGGATCGTCACCTGGGGCTTGAATGGGTTAACGTACAACGAAAGCTCAAGACAAATAATGAAAAATTATGGTCACTCTATGAGATGGAGAGAACGGGTGGTGAACCGGATATCGTTGGTTATGACCAAGAGGCAGATGAGTATATTTTTATGGATTGTTCAGAGGAAAGCCCTAAAGGCCGTAGAAGTGTTTGCTACGACAGGGAAGCACTAGAGTCAAGAAAGTCGCATAAACCACAGAATAATGCTATAGATATGGCTAGTGACATGGGAATTGAGATTCTATCCGAAGAAGAGTACCGCAAGCTCCAGAAATTAGGTAATTTTGATATGAAAACATCGAGTTGGATAAAGACGCCTGATAAAATAAGAAATCTTGGTGGGGCTCTTTTTTGTGATCGTCGTTATGACACGGTTTTTGTTTACCATAATGGGGCAGAGTCCTACTATGCGGCAAGGGGATTTCGCGGTTCACTGAGAGTTTGATATTTAAAAAGAAAATTGTAGAAGGAAAGGTCGTTAACCATCTATTTAAAAACTAGAAAGGTCTTCTTTTTATTAAACGTAAATTTATTCCGCAATGCTTTGGAGGAAGTTCTTCACATCTTCTCGGGATTGAAATTTTTTATCTTGACTAAGCAATGTAATCCCATATGCATCATGATTCGTATATACGATTCGAGGAGAAGTAAAGTAGGCAAATTCATCAATATATGCGATTGTGTCTTCTTGCGTCATTACCCACAGATGATTATCAAAAGCAAGGTTAAACCAATTTTCAAATGAAGTTTTTAACTGTATAGGATTTTTTACTTCAGCTGTAAAACTAGAAATCTCTTCAAGAATTTTTCCATCCCAACCAGTATGTACTTTTCTACCAGAATCTCGATATTGAATGTTAACGTTTTTTCCTTGTTCAATGATTTGTTCCTTCATATCTGCATATGCTTCAAAATGAATATAAAATGGAAAGAGAAACAATTTCTCTGTAAATGCTTGCATAAGTTCACTTGTTGCCGGAGTGTAGTCCGCGTCATCTGGTGTTATAATAAATGCATTGTATTCCCCTTTTGTTTGAAACCAATCAGGTTCGACTGTATTATTATGAATTATTTCAAACGTATCTATGTCCCCCCTATTTTTCCGTTTAGGCAATCTTACCATATTTTCATCATTTACGCATGGAGACACCCGACTTTAGTTGTGAGTCCGTTGACAAAGTCCTTTTTAGTAGAGATTTGAACATTTAAAAAGCTCCACCATTTAGTGGAGGCCACTGTAAAAGTTCACAGGTAGGAAAAGAGAGTTGATGATCTACAAATATATAGAGGCCCAACTCTTTTTGTTTTCTCTTTATGTGATTGAAATTGGGTATTTATAACGAGCTTATGAAGTGGGGCTTACCATGTATAAGCACCTTCACATGTGTTCGCTTTTGGTTCATAGTAACAATGTTGTTTATATTGTCCTGCGAATGGTTGGTCGTACCATGTAGGAGGGCATGGAGCATAAGGGTTAAAATACCAGAGTGAATATTTGGAAGGAAACTCTCTCCAGTAGTCTAATGCTTGTTTCGCTAATCGTTTTTCAACAGCCCTCGCACCTTGGTAAAAAACATTCCCCTTTTGAACGGCCTCAAAGGAGTAGTTCCCCCCTTGAACTTGAAAGATAACTTGTCGAATGGATCTTAAGCCTTCAAAGTCTAAACAGTTTGCTTTTAATCGATTTACAATGACATTTCCAACCATTAACATCCCTAACCGACCTTCACCTTCTGCTTCAGCACGCATCATTCTAGCCATTAATGCAACATCAGCATCTGTATATGCCACTCTTGCCATAATTGACATCACCTCTCAAACAATGTATGAAAAAAGAAAAGAAAAATGTAGGATTTGTGGAATTTTTCTAAACGGAAGCCACATTTGGAAATAAAGTTAATTCTGCGGGAAAAACGCATTAACTTCGGAAAAAACACACCAACTTCGGAAAAACCAAGCCGTCTTCGGAAAAAACACACCAACTTCGGAAATAAAAGATCCATCTTCGGAAATTCGTGGTAAACTTCGGAAATAAATCGTAGTCGAAAGGAAGGATGAAAAAATGAAGACGCCAAACAGATTGATATTGGCGCCTAGGTTATTTTACCCTTAAAGCAACATTTGAAAAGGAGGATTGATAGAAATTAAATTCTCTATTGTCAAGTTGATGTTTGATTTCATTTTTTTCATGTTGCCTAATATTCATTTTCATATAATCATTATATCTAACAAAGATGGAGTAATGACCAGCGGAAAGGTTTTTGAATGCATCTAAATGTAGTTCAACCCAACCCTCACCATTTTTATCCACAGATACCGGTAATACGAGCTCATTGTGAGCGTTTTTTCCTTCACGTATTAATACATCTGTTATTGCTTGTACATTGTCACCGTACACATGGAAGTAGAGGATATACTTACCTCCTTGGCAAAAATGTTTTTTAAAAGCGACATAAAATGGGACAGGAATATATTTATATTTTTCCTCCAACAAAGGCGTGACAAAGTAAGGTTTTCCATTTCTAATTGTCACTTCTTTCACTTTTACGGATTGTTCCCATTCTAATAACTTAGTTACATTTCGATATTTCCTATTTTGAATAAGCTCATAAATTACTTTGTGAATCGGCTGCATGAAAGTCTCTGAAAGGTCATAGGACAACTTTCTGGATGGCTTTAACATTTGCTTAAATTTATAGTAATATAGTACTTTCCATCTAGTCCTCTGAAAGTGTGGGGTTGTAAAAAAACGTCTCATGAAATCAAATTCATAAATGCGGTTGATAATCATTTTTTCTATTTCGGTATTAAACTTGCGGCTTAATGTATAGTGAACGACCTGTAAATTATAATTCGTCTTTTGTAAAATATTCGTTTGGTTCGTTAACCGTGTTTTTTTCGTTTCATCTAGACGATTTACATAATAAATTGGTTTTGTCGTTGTTGAGATTCTTTTGCAATTTGTGAGAACATCAATAAAAAATAGTTTGTCTTCTGCAAATTTCATCTCGGGAAATGAAATTTGGTGCTCTCTTATGAAACTTGTTCGAATCATCCTTGCTGTTGGCCCTAGATGATGGAAAATATGTGGAATGGAAAACGGCGAGACGCTTCTTCTTTCTTTACAACACTGATGCTCACCAATCACTTGTATTTTTCCGCTTTCTACCTTCATTGTTCTTCCAACTACATAAGGGTCACCAGTTTCTTCTAGTATTTCATAGAGTACTTGTAAACCATTCGGATGGAACCAATCATCGGCATCTAAAAAAGTAATATAAGGTGCACTGGCGAGTTTTATTCCAATATTTCGTGGGTGACTAGGTGAACCAGAATTACACTCTAGTGAAACGACTGAAATGTTATCATACCTTTTCCCATAATCTAATAAAAGATTTCTCGAACGGTCAGTGGAACAATCATCAATTAATATGTATTCAATTTTATGAAAACTAAGCGATTGATTCAATACTGATTCAATGGACTTTTTTAGAAAAGCTTCACCATTATATACAGGAGTAATAACAGTAACTAAGTAATCCCGTTTTTTTGATTTTTGGTGTATTGTAAAATCAAGTTGAGTTTTACCTTTATCTCGTTTTTTTAATAATGAAAAATGAATTTGATTTTTTATTTTCCTCATGATTATTCTTCATTCCTCGATATTCATAAAATTTGTAAGCAGTCATGTATTTTTTATTATAATTTTTAACGAAAAATGAAGAGGTTATTCAATACATATCAAAAGGTCTTGTGTTTTTTATTGGGTTCTTAGTAATGGTGCAGTTATCAATAGATGAATGAACTTGGATGGGTAGCTAGATATGACAAAATTTACATAGCAATCAAGTTAAAAGGAATACTATGGTTGGAGGTGAATAGCATGGCAAAAAGAAAAGCTGATCCATCAACTATTGGATTAAATTCCTCGCAAACTGAAGGACAAGGGACAACAACAGAAGAAACAGGAAGGCAAAAAGTAGATTCATCTAGAAAAAAGAATAAACGGTACTAAACGTCATGAAAAAGGTAAAGCAGGTGGAATTGAATTTCACCTGCTTTTTAATGATATGTTATCGTTTGTAAAAGAAATTGATTTTAATCTATCTTAAAAGTGTGCAATACAATAAAAAAAGTGTATGATTTCTTCATCGGATTCATAAAAACAATAAATAAGACTGATATTTAAAGTAATAGAAGGGGGGCAAATATATGATGTTCATGAGCCTTTTTGGAGTAATTAATTTGATACTTGGTATTGCGATTCCCGTAGCAGCTATTTTCGGGCTGATTTGGATTTATCAAATAAAGGAGAATAGTAAAACACAAGTAAACCAAAATCAAAAAATAATCGAACTGCTGGAGAAACTAAATAAGTAAGTTCCTTCTGTCTGATTTGCTTTTAGGAGTATTTTTTAATAGTTTTATAATGTTAATAACTACGATAGTTTTATATAACAATATTCGTCACTCCCTACGTATGCTACTTATTGGAGATAGCTTACGTAAGGAGTGATTTTTTTATTAAGTTATTTTTCAAATGAATTTCTGTCATAATACTATACTAATATAAATACGAAAATTAGCTCATTCCATTCACCTATCACATGAATCCCTTTTATGAACGGTAGACGAGCCGTTATCTCGTATACATTTCCAAACTTCCAATGGTTAATATCTCATATAAAATCAAACTACAAAAATGATTGTATATATTTTTATAGTAAAGCATATGGTTTAAGTGGAGTATAATTCTTCATCAAGGTGGGATGATTTGTGGATAAGAGGGATAAAGATTTAGAAAAAAACAAGGATGATTTAGTGGAAGAAACTGAAGACTTAGAGAGGATTAAAAAACCGACAAATGAAAAACAAAAACAATTAGATAAATTTCGTGTGCAAAATACAGGTCCAGGTAAGAAGATGACAGATGACTATGGGACCAAAGTGTCAAATGATACGTCAACACTTAGAGCAGGTAGACGCGGTCCACTTTTATTTCAAGACTTTCATTTTTATAAGAAACAATCTCATTTTAATCGAGAGCGAATACCTGAAAAAGTCGTTCATGCGCGTGGGTTCGGGGTTCATGGTGAATTTGAGACGTACAAATCAATGCGGCATGTTACAAAAATGCACTTTCTACAAGAAGCGGGGCAGAAAACGCCAGTATTTGTTCGTTTTTCTAATTTTACAGGAAATAAAGGTTCTAAAGATACAGCGGTTGATATACGTGGTTTTGCAGTAAAGTTTTATACAAAGGAAGGGAACTATGATTCGTTATCACTACAATTTCCCGTTTTTATTTTAGCAGATGCGATGAAATTTATGGATTTGACTCATGCCGCAAAACAAAACCCAAAAACAGACGTACCACAAGCGACTACGGCTCATGATAATTTCTGGGATTATGTCGCAAATAACCAGGAATCCGCACATATGGTTATGTGGTTAATGTCCATGCGGGGTCGTCCGAGAAGTTGGCGGATGATGGCAGGGTGGCCGATTAATACATTCCGCTTTATTAATGAAGAAGGAAAGTCGACGTTTGTCCGTTTTAAATGGGAACCAAGATTGGGTGTTCACTCGTTACTTTTAGATGAGGCAAATATTATTGGTGGTGTTGACCCAGATTATCATCGCAACGATATTATTGAAGCCATCGTAAAAGGGGCATACCCAGAATATGATTTAGGAGTACAGTTAATCGCTGAAGAAGATGAATTTAATTATGATTTTGATATATTAGATGACACAAAATTATGGCCGGAAGAAGTTGTTCCAATTCAATATATCGGGAAAATGACGTTAAACCGACTTGTTGAAAATTTCTTTGCTGAAGAAGAACAGTCAGCTTTTGATCCAGCGAATCTTGTTCCTGGAATTGATTTTACAAATGATCCAACATTACAAGGGAGAGCATTTGCTTATCGTGATACGGAACTTTATCGTCATCATTCCGCAAACTTCGAGGATCTCCCAGTTAATCGGCCCATTGCCAAAACAAACTTCAATCTCCGAGACGGGCGGATGAGGTACCGCATTGATGTTGACAATGTTCATTATCATAATAATTCATTAGCTGGCAATACACCGGCTGAAGCCTCATTTGAAGAAGGCGGGTATGTCAACTATCCCGGACCAGTAGAAGGTCACAATACGAGGGAACTACCAAGTGAGTCCTTTTATGATTTCTTCTCTCACGCTAGGATTTTCTGGAATAGTCTCTCAACAGTAGAAAAGCAAGATTTAATAGAAACATTTAGTTTCCACCTTGGCCGCGTCCATAGTAAATCTGTTAGACAGCAGAATGTGGAGATGTTTGCAAATGTTGATACAGAAATGGCGAGCATTATTGCCGATAATATAGGGGTGGAGCGACCGAAAACTTCACATGTTCAAGAAAATAGAAGCTATCCATCTTTAAGTCAATTAAATACGACTCATTCCGCATACACACGGAGAGTCGGTGTACTCATTGATAATGACTTTAACGGATCTGAAGTTAAGAGTACCCTTCAAATTTTACAGCAAAATGGAGTTTTTCTCGATATTATTAGTGAAAAACTTGGTACTGTTACTTCTAGGGATGGCGTCACGTTAGAAGTAAATAAAACATTTTTTACTACCTACCCTTGGCTTTATGACTCGATTTACGTCGTTGGTGGAAATGCAGATAATCAAGCAAAATTTGACCAAGATATAAGATACTTTATTAATGAAACATATAAATACTATAAACCGATTGGTATCGCTACAACGGCTCAGGCTTATTTAAGAAGGTCAGAAAAAAACAATATGGCTGGCGTTGTATTTGCTGCGAACAATCCAGACTTTGGCAAAGATTTTGTTGCAGCTATAGCAAAGGAACGTTTTTGGAATCGAACTTAATAGAATGATCTATACAGGGAATAAGAATTCGTCCCTGTATTTTTTCTATAATAAAATGATTAAATCAAAAGGGGAGTTGCTATTTATAGATTACGTAAATTTTATTAAACAAGGTTTACAAACTCAATAATGATTAGGATATTCCGTAAAGGCAACAGAGGGGCATTAGGAAGTAGAAAATCCAACTTCTTGACAGCCCTTCCGATTTTACTCTTTATTTACTTGATAATTATCTTTTCCTTGCCTCTTTATTATGTACATCGCTTGATCCGCTTTTTTAACTAACGTTTCTTCATCTTGTCCATGATTCGGATAAATGCTAATCCCAATACTTCCAGTTGCTTCAATTGTTAACCCGTCAATGAGAAATGGCTGATGAAACTCCTGAATGATTCTTTTTGCTACATGTTCAATCTCTGATTCATCTTTAATGCTTTCTAGAAGAATGATAAATTCATCCCCACCGAAGCGACAAATAAAATCATGCTTACGAACACAATCACTAAGCCGGGCAGCAGTTAATTGTAATAATTGATCACCTATTCGATGACCATATGTATCATTAATATTTTTAAAATTATCTAAATCAATAAAAAGTATAGCCACTTTTTGACCTGGAATAGAGGCTTCAAAGATAGAGGATAATTTATTTTGAAAAAAGCGTCTGTTAGGCAAATCAGTTAATGTATCATAATTTGCTTGACGGTCAATAATTTTTTCAAGTTCTTTTCTTTCTGTAATGTCTCTAGCAATCGTAGAAAGAAATTGAACATCACCGGTTTCTGATTTATGAGCAACAATGATTTGGGAAACAGGTATTTCAATGCCGTCTTGGCTAAAAATCATCGTTTCGCTTTTCCAAACACCTTGTTGGATAGCTGTAGGAATACCAATGTGTAAAATTGTATCTTGATAAGGCTGAAGATGTGCGGCTGCAATAGAGATACGCTCATTTCCTCTTAATCCAAGCATTCGCCTACCAGCTGGATTTATATACTTAGTGTCTCCGTTTATATCTGCAGTTGCAATAAAGTCAGGGGATGCATCAATAATATCTAGTAATTGTTGATTTCGCCTTTCAGCAATTTTCCTAGCAGTGATGTCGCGATCAACCCCACGATAACCTATACATTTTCCTTCTTTATTAATAATCGGCGACCCACTTGTTTCAAGAATTACTTCACGGCCGTCACGATGTATGTTTAAATTTTCTAAGCTTTTAATTGGCAAATTTTTTGATAAAAGTTTGTCGAAAATTGGTTTTACTCGTTTTGCTTCATCAGCAGACATTAAATCAAATGGTGTTTTTCCAATAACTTCATTAGGTGAGAAACCAAGAATATCCTTAATTTGTGGACTGGCATACGTGTATACGCCATTTTCATCCACTTCCCATATCCAGTCACTAACATGTTCAACTAGTTGTCGATATCGTTCCTCATCTGTTTGTTGTTGCTTTTTTCTTTTCATCGTAACCACCCTAACGTAAAATGAATGGATATGAATTTTCAGCTAATCGTAGGAAATTAGCCAAACTCCACTAACCTCTTTCTACATTATATTTTTCTCTGTGATTATATACAATTTTTAACCTATATGGTGGTGGTTATTTTTTTCTGAAGGAAGTTTCTGTGAACGAGATTTAACTAGTAATTAACAAGTAAATTAACTATGTTGAGTTGATTTTCCCGGTATTTTTATCGAAAATCCAATAACAACAGCGCAAAAGATTAAACAAACTATCGCGACATAATGAAGGTGGATGACGTCTAAATGCCGATTAAAAACAATTCCTAATAAACAAGAAGATAGAATGGAACCAATGTAACGACTTGTTTGAAATAGACCTGATGCAGAACCGGTATCTTCTGGTCTTGTTTGTTCATAGAGTGCTGTCTGCATAGATATATTGTTAAATCCGTTACTCATCCCAAGAATCGCCATAATTGTAAGTAGCCAAAGAAGAGGAGAATTACCGTGCAGAGTTAATAATAATGCGGTACCAACAAATAGGCATATTCCGCCGATTATTAATGCTGGTTTAGAACCGAAACGCTCGATAATCCGTCCTGCTACTGGCGCGACAAGTACACTAAAGCCAGCTAATGCAAGCATGATTAACCCTGTATCTTTTGCGCTATAATACTGAACTTGTTGTAGAAATGTTGGGAATCCGAAAAAATAACAATAGTAAACAAGATTAATACTCATAAACTGTAAATAGATGAATGTAACATTGCGATTTGCCTTCAATGAATCAATATCAATAAATGGTTCTTTCCGTTTCATTTCATAATGATAAAAGCCGATTCCTGCTCCAATAAATAAAATAAGTGCAGACCAATGAATATGCTTTTCAATGGAAAGTAGGAAAAGAATTAGTCCAACGATACACAAAATAAACAATGTAATGCCAATGAAATCAATTCGATGTAATTCTACTTTGCCTTGTTTTGTATTTGGTAGAACAAAAATGGCAAGTACAAAAGAAAGCAGGATAAACGGAAAATTCACGAAAAAAATTGAGGGCCAGTTCCACGTATCAATTAAAAACCCACCAATCGAAGGTCCAAAAGCTGCTGATGTAGTAGAAAATATAGATAATGTTGCGATTGCTTTTGCTTGCCCGTCTGTAATCAGTGTACGAATCATACTCATTCCACTTGGAAATAAAGTTGAACTTCCAATCGCCTGCAGTGCGCGGCAACCGAGTAGAAAAGGAAGGTTAGGTGAAAAAGGAGCGAGTAGACAAGCAAGTGTAACTAAAATAAGACCAGATAGAAACAGTCTTTTCGGTCCAAACATATCGCTTAATTTTCCCATAACAGGTTGACCAACCGAACTTGCCAAATAAAAAATAGAGATTAACCATGAAGCATCGGCAAATGTTAATCCAAAGTCTTTTTGGATACGCGTTAAGGCAACAGATATCATTGAAGAATTTAATGGGTTTAATAAAGTACCAAGACCAATCGTTAATACAAAAATCCAACGTTTATTTAATAAATCGTTCATTTTCATCACCTAACTTTAACGTTTCCTTAAACAAAAATTCAATACATAAAAGACTGTGGGATTGAAAGTTAACCTTATATAAGGGTCTATAAAAATAAAAAGTCGACCATTTATACTTTTTATCACAAGGCTGTTTTCGTAAACTTTGTTGTTATTCACTAAGGCGGACGCGCATCCTTAGGGCACGGCCTCAGCCGCTTCGTAGCTCGTTGTTCGAACTCGCTCCTGCAGGGTCTTCGGCTCGTGCGACTGACGCTATCGCTTTCGTCGCAAAGGCGTTCGCTGTTCCCGCTGGAGTCGCCGCATTGCTTCAACAACAAATAAATTTCCCTTCAAAAAGCAACATTTTTTGAGAAAACAGCCTATCACAAAGATGAATTTTCCTGTTATTAGCGGGTTCAGTAAAAGAGTAAGCATTAAGTATAAAAGGAGTAATTTATAATACGTTTCTAAGTAATTTTATAAAAAGTTAGAGTCCAAGTCATGAAAAATTTTAAGTTGATTACGAAATAGTAGAGCTTGTTTTATTGAACCTTTTGTCGGTAAACTAAAGACTGATAAAAGGTTTTATTTAATTGGAGGAAACTTCTTTGTCATCCTCATAAAAACAAATTTCAATAATCATTGGGAGGTAACAGCTTGAAACTTGAATTCATTCATCACGTTGCAATCATTTGTTCCAATTATGAAAGGTCGAAAAAATTCTATACAGAAATTCTTGGTTTACCAATTATTCAAGAAACATATCGAAAGGAAAGAGATTCTTATAAACTAGATTTAGCAGTGGGAGCGCAAAGTCAAATTGAGCTTTTTTCATTTCCTACGCCACCACCAAGACCAAGCTATCCCGAAGCTACTGGTCTTAGACATCTAGCGTTTGCCGTGTCCTCAGTTGAAGAGACGAAAAAAGAATTGGAGTCCAATGATATTGCAGTTGAGCCAGTACGAATTGATGAATTAACGGGTAAACGATATACATTTTTCAATGACCCAGATGGCTTACCAATTGAAATTTATGAATTATAAAGGGTCGGACGTTTCTGGACAACAGTCAGATTTTTTAAGAAAGAAGCATTTACCTATTTTATGGGGAATGTTTCTTTTTTTAAGATTGAAGATAAAAACGTTTGTTTATGAAAAAACGTATTAAAAAGTTGTTTTTCTGGAATGAGACAGAATTTCTCTGAATAAGAATAATTAACTTCTATAAAGGGGGGATTTCATTGTCACTTTCTAAAAAAATTTTACTCGGTATGGGTTTGGGGGTACTTGTAGGTTTACTATTTAATTTTGCACTTCCGAATGCATTTGACATCGTGAATAATTATATTTTTATACCAGTAGGAAAAATCTTTTTAAACTTAATTAAAATGCTTGTCGTACCAATTGTACTCGTTTCCTTAATATTAGGGACAGCAGGGGTTAGTGATCCGAAGAAACTTGGTCGTATTGGTTTGAAAACGGTTTCCTTTTTTCTTATTACTACTGCCTTAGCAATTGTACTCGCACTTGGGACGGCATTAATTGTTAAGCCGGGAATAGGTGATTATCAACTAGATGGAGCAGATTATGAAGCAACGGAAGCCCCACCTGTCATTGAAACGTTACTCAATATCATCCCGACAAATCCAATCAATGCAATGGTTCAGGAAAATATGTTACAAATTATTGCATTTGCCATTTTTATCGGATTCGCAATGGCTCGGTTAGGAACAAAAGTTGATGGCTTATTGAAGCTCGTTGAACAGGCAAACAATGTGTTAATGTATCTTGTCAATATGGTTATGAAATTTGCCCCATATGGAGCGTTCGCGTTAATTGCAACAGCTATTGGCGGACAAGGTTTTAGTGCGATTGCTGCGATGAGTAAGTATTTATTTGTCGTCTTATTTGTATTACTCATACATTTCGTTTTTGTGTATGGTTCTGCATTGAAGTTTTTAGGGAAAATGAGTCTAATTACGTTTATCAAAGGATTTTCCCCCGCAATGATTGTTGCCTTCAGTACCTCTAGTAGTAATGCGACTTTACCAGTTTCAATGGATGCCGCTCAGAAAAATTTAGGTGTATCAAAGACGGTTAGTGGTTTTGTTCAACCATTAGGTGCAACAATAAATATGGATGGAACAGCAATTATGCAAGGTGTTGCAACAGTGTTCATAGCGCAAGTTGTAGCACAAGATTTAACATTGAGTCAATTGATAACCGTTTTGTTAACAGCAACACTTGCTAGTATTGGAACAGCTGGCGTACCAGGAGTAGGATTAATTATGCTATCAATGGTATTAACATCTGTTGGGCTTCCAGTTGAGGCAATAGCATTAGTCCTTGGCGTTGACCGTTTAATTGATATGTTTCGAACAACGGTGAATATTACAGGGGATGCTGTCTGTGCGGTCATCGTTGATCGGTCAGAAGGGAATAATGATCTTGATGATTTAGAAAGGAGTTAGATAGGTTAAGGCATGGGTACTTAAGGAAATAGCTGGTAAGAGATAGGCAAATATT
The DNA here is from genome assembly GCF_001244735.1 of Bacillus andreraoultii. Classification (GTDB taxonomy): domain Bacteria; phylum Bacillota; class Bacilli; order Bacillales; family Caldibacillaceae; genus Caldifermentibacillus; species Caldifermentibacillus andreraoultii. Next base: position 200,098 of record NZ_LN868935.1, on the reverse strand, counting down.
TTATAAAAAAATTGCTAAAGTGGAAAATGGCAGGGGCTAACCAGAAAGCGTATTTGATTTCTGTATAGCCCCGTTTCATGTTCAAAACGTGATATATCAACATCCTTGATTGTTATAGTTTCGGGATATCCACTTTTCAGACAGCCCCATTTATCGTTGTAATGTATTCCGGAACTATGGCAACCATTTTAATGGACAGGTCATTTTTCAAAAAAATGAAGGTAAAAGTAAGTTATCATATGAACCGAAAATAGTGTGGCGAGCGTGAAAACGAGCAGATAGAACGCGTCTATGAGCCCAAAAACCGGAAACTGAAGAAAAACTGGCCTCATAGACGCATCCGTAAACCAGAAATCGTTGAAATTAATTAAAATGCGTCACATAAAATCCGCCTATAAATGAAAAATCGAAGGAACGTCAACAACTCATGATTAGAAGTTACGTGGGGTCTTGACTTAGTTCTAAAGATGTGAATATTTTTAAAGTCAATTCTCATAATAAAGGCAAGAAGGGGGGATATTTTATGGCAAAACGTACGAAAAAGAATGATTCAGAACAAAAGAATAAACAAGGATTTGACTCAAGTAAACAAGATTCCGAATTTGCGACTGATTTCGGTAGTGCCAAAGCAAATCAAGCACATAAAGAAAAAGCGAAACAAGCTCGTGCGGATGGTTGGGATATCGGATAAAATGATAATTTCGAATAGAAGCGGTTGAGATAAGGAAATAGAGGGAGGACGAATGATGACTTGGTCAAAACAGACAAAAGAACGAATGTGGCGAGCGCGTAAAAATCAAAATAACCCACATGGAAAAATTAAATCTCTGGACCAACTTGCAGAAGAGGCAGGAAAAGAAGGAAAAAAATAAGTATAATCAATTTGACTGCAGACAGATGTATTTCTGTCTGCTTAATTTTTGCTATAATAATTACTAGCTATAAAATATATACTACAATTGGTGATGAAAAAAATGCCTTGTCAAAAAGATCAAGAGTTAAAAAAACATGTTGAATATGCGAAACAATTTACAAAAGAAGGGAAAGTAGCAACCTATATTCCAGAATTAGGAAAAGCAAATCCGAATGATTTATCGATTGCCATTCATTTCCCTGATGGTAGGTGTATTTCAGCGGGTGATATTACGAAAAAATTTACTCTCCAAAGTATTTCAAAAGTGGTTGCTTTAGCCTACGTACTTATGGATAGAGGCTTTGATTATGTATTTGAACGGGTTGGAATGGAACCAACAGGCGATCCTTTCAACTCTATTGTCAGGTTAGAAACAATGGATGTCGCAAAGCCATTAAACCCAATGATTAATGCTGGTGCTCTCGTTGTCACGCATATGATTGATGGGGAGACCGTCGAGGAGCGACTACAAAAATTATTAACTTTTACTCGTGAACTTGCTGGTAATGAGCAAATCGATTTTAACCCAAGTGTTGCTGCGTCTGAATTTGAAACAGCAAACTTAAATCGCGCTCTTTGTTACTTCCTCAAGCAACATCAAATAATTACGGAAGATGTAGAAACGTTAATTGATTTATACACGAAACAATGTGCGATTGAAATGAATTGTTTAGATTTAGCTCGAATCGGCTTAGTTTTTGCAATGAATGGTGTCGATCCGGAAACTGGAAAGCAAATTATGCCGGATGGGGTTGCTAGAATATGCAAAACGTTTATGGTCACTTGTGGAATGTACAATGCATCTGGAGAGTTCGCCATTAAAATAGGTATACCTGCGAAAAGTGGTGTGTCAGGTGGGATTATGGGAGCTGTTCCAGGAAGACTTGGGATTGGTATTTTCGGGCCAGCCCTTGATGAAAAGGGAAATAGTGTAGCTGGTATGAAACTTCTTGAGCATCTGTCAAAGAGTTACCAACTCAGTATGTTTTAAGAGTTTCAGAACGCCCATCGAAGAACAATGCAACTCAATAAAGTTTTGGACTTGCTTGAACACCCACTTAAGAATTACTAACTCAGTAAGTTTCCAATAAGTAAATAGGTAAAAAGAGCAAGTAGTAAATGGATTTTGGGAGATGGAAAGATTTCATTGTCCAACTCCCAATGAATCCGAACTAAATTAAAACTTTAAATACAGCTTTTTTTCACTTTTTGAGGTCCGTTAATCTGGATCGAGGTCATGTGCACATCTTGTGGATAAAAAATGGCAAACATCCCTTCTGATAATTCAACAAAATTCCCCTCTCCAGTATAAAGTGCAAAATCATCTTTTTCATTGTACATCGCTGACTCTTTCATTTTATCAATTGGCGCATATCCAATCTTTTCGGCACCAGAGATAAGATAATGAAAATCTAAATAGCGTTGGTGCGCTTCCCATACCCCTTTCGACTCTTCCTTTGTTTCATAGTTTTGAATAACAACATATAAATGTTCCCCGTCAATTTCATGTACACCCTTACTTAGTTCTGCTAAATTATTATTTTTTATATAATCAAAAATAATTTCCATATTACGGTTTAAATGAGTGTAAGTTGCTTGATTTGTTGATCTGTCTATAATCATACGATGTCCCTCCAACATTGGTGTCTTAACAAAAACTTTAAAAACAAATAAATTATAGCGCTTTCACAAAACACAATCAATAAAATCTAATGAAATGACAAGCAACTGTCAAAATATAGTTTAATTTTATTGAGCGGAATTCGCCCCTACTTTTATAAGTGGAAAATGGAACTCGTGTACAATATGCTAAACTTCAACAGTAAAAGATAAAACTTCAACAGTAACTGGGTGAACTTCAACAGTAAAAGATGAAACTTCGACAGTAAACGTGAAAACTTCAACAGTAAAAGATGAAACTTCGACAGTAAACGGAGAATCTTCAACAGTAGCTTGTGTAGGTCAAAAGTTAGCACTTTATTAGAAATAAACGGTTTACCTAATAGAATAATTTAGTTATTAGGACATATATTTTTAGTATCCATGAAAATATATCTGTCAAAGAGAGGAAGTTATCGAAACTGAAGAAGATGAAAGTAGTAATGAGAGTTGGAACCTCAATAATTATTATTTTTCTGATCACTGTATTTCTTTTATTAAACCTTCAACTTTTTTTCAAAGAACAATTCCCATCTATATTTGGATTAACGCCCTTAAATGTTTTATCTGGTAGTATGGAACCTACGTTTAAAGTTGGTGACGTTCTACTGATACGTAAAGTCCCTATTCATTCCATTCAACATAACGATATAATAACCTACAAAAAAGATGGAAAATCTCTGGTCACTCATCGTGTTGTTAGCATTGATAATCAGGGTAATGAACGGATCTTCCGAACGAAAGGTGATGCAAATACAGGCACTGATCGACAAATCGTCCACTCAGAACAAGTAATAGGGAAGGTAATAATAATCATTCCATCACTCGGATTGGTGTCAGCATATTTTACTAGCTTTCCAGGTTTAATTAGTGTTGTCGTTCTATTATTTTCAATTACTACCATTCGTAAGCTAAGAAATCATGAGCGGACGCATAATGACCAAAACAAACTTTCTTAGCACAATGGTTTTAATAGAAGTAAAAGGTAAGGAGGGAAAATTAATTAATTTTAAGAAACAGGAGGGAATCGTATGAAGAAAAAAACAATGTTAGGTATTTTAATTGTATTTGTCCTTATGATAGGGACCTTTTTAGGCACATGGGCATATTTTTCTAAAACATTTAAGAGTGATAATAACCTTGCTAAAGCAGCTGTATTCGATGTTGATGTTGTTGGGAAAAATGGAAAAACAATTGCAAATGCAGATTTTAATTTAGATGAAGATTTATATCCAGGAATGAAAACAAAAGAAGTTTATCAATTCGATATAAAAAGAAATAATACAAAGTTACCTGTACAATATACGGTTAGTTTAATTACAAGTGGAAACTTATTCAAGGCGGGTACACCAGTTACATTAACCCTTCAAAAGCAAGTGGATAATAAATGGGAAAATGTATCACCTGAATCAACATTAAAACCATCTCAGGATGTAGAGCGTTTCCGGATTTTGGTAGATTGGCTTCATGGGAAAAACGATATCGATTTTCAAGGGGCAAAAGGGAATATCCACTTGTCTGTTTTTGCAGAACAAGTAGATGCTGAAGAGCAGGAACCGGTAGGACCACCATATTATACAGGAGCAATTGAGTTCAAGGCTACACCAAATGGGAAAACATTTAAAACAAATAATAAAGAAGTAACTTTTTATAAAAACGATCAAGGAAAAAAAGTAATTGAAATAAAAATGGGTGATGGGAAAGATGAGTTTGAGAGTAAGGTAGGAAATACACGTATCGTTGAGAGCATTGAAAATGGGAAGACTTGGTATCGCGTCTATACAGATTATGAATATTTTGCTAGTGAAACACAGTTGTGGCGAGTAGGAGAAGGAGATGTTACAACAACAGAATACGGAAAGTTAACTTTTAAAAAGACTTTAGGACCATATATAATGATACAATCCAAGGAATTATATGATTGGTTTATAGCTAAATAAGAACAAAAGAGCCTTTCGTGGTACCGACTTAAGTTAGAGATAGTTTATCTAGCTTTTCGAGGTAACCATATCAGAAGGCTCTTTGTTATTTTGATAATAGGAAAGTATAAATTTTTTGATGTCTAGTTTCCTATACGCATAAGGGCAACTACAGCTCTTTGGTGGCCTAAAAGCTCTAGCCCAGAGTTTTCTTTAAATTGTACGCTCAAAATCACTATATATTTACTGAGGTTTTATGAAGGTACTTTCGTAGTAAATAGGTTAATGACCTTTCTGAGTGTTAAAGTAATAATCACGATACTTTTGATTAAAAATAGTATTTACATAATTCAAATATATATATATATAATAGGAATTATATAAAAGGGAAAAGGAAAGACAAATAATACATTGTCATTTGGAGGTGTTGAAGGGTTGAAACGACTTAAAAGAGGCTGCATTTTGTTATTTATTTTAGTGATTACCTTTATCACCACCGGTTGTTCTCAAAGTCCAAATTCTAAAATAGAGAAAAAGGACCAAAACGTTGTAACACTTGAAAAGGTTTTAAAGAATACCTTTACTAGTCCAAACTCGAGGTTATCTGAACTCGTTAATGACCCTAATAATCTATCAACCATAGATGAGGATGGTCAAAAGAATCCGGAATACCCGACAGAATTAGATATTTATTTAGAAGAATTGTATAAAGATCATTTTACATCGGAAATGTATGAAGAATATATCGGGAAATATGTGTTTGATTATTTAGCAGATGAAGATGAGAAATTAAAGATAAAAGATTTATTGATTGAACAGAGCAACACACATAAAAACATTTATGATTTTACCGCAAATGTACAGTATCAAAATGGAGAAGCAAAGCCTGAAATTTATAAGGTTACAGGAGAAGCTAATTTTACGGAACAAGCTACGATAAAAAAGATACAAATCAATTCTGATGATGGTTTAGGGATGGAAATAAAAAAATAGTTATTAATTTTTCACTTCCAGCTCAACGCTAACTCAAATAGAGTAAAATGTCCTCCCCGTCAGCTTATAAGTTTAAGAAGTGTTGGTAGGGGATTTTAGGCGTTCTTAGGGAAATTACAATATTGGATTTACATTAAAAAGAGTTGAGCATCTATAGGATGTAGATAATCAACTCTTTTTTCTGTTAACATAGATTTTTTAGTTATCCTTTTCGATGGACAAAGCATCTTCGTTCAAGTAACGAACACTATAATCAGCGGCAAATAAATAAATGAAAGAACGGTTGTCCATAAAATGCATTTCGTAACTAATTTCGGTGAGGCGTTGAACTTTTCTGCTAGTATCCCGGCATTCACGGCAACGGGCATGCAAGACAATACAAATAAAGCTGAAAATAACACACCGTCAATGCCTAAAATGACTAAACTGAATAACGAGAGGAGAGGTGCAGCAAACATTCGTATTGCCATACCTGTCCAAAAGGCCGCTTCTGTTTTCTCTCCATTTCTTCTCATTCCGACACGAACCATTTGCATTCCTAAAATAGCTAAAACGATAGGGGAATAGGCATCGGCAATCATTGAGATTCCAGTATCTAGTCCTCCTGGCAACGGAATATGAAGACCTCGGAACAATACTGCCAATATCGTCGCATAAATGGCTGGTAACGAAAATACTGACTTTACCGCATTTTTAAAATTAAAATGAGACCGCGCGGCAAAGTAAATACCAAATGTATTCATAATGATAATTTGTAAAATGATGTATACACTTGCTTGATCTAATCCGAACTGACCAAAAGCTAGTAAAACAAGCGGGATACCGTAATTTACATTATTTGTAAAAGAAGAAACGAGGGTTAACCCAGCAACATCCCGAGAAGGCATGTTAAACAACCTACCAACACCAACCGCGACGCCCCATAATAGGGCAAGGTTCAATAGGGAATAAGCTAAAGACAAATAGACATTCTCATAAGTAATTTTTGCTTTCATCAAGGTGTCAAAAATAAGCACTGGAGTTAAGTAATAGAGTACAAGTGTTAAAAGGGATCCGATTTCTATTTGTCTATACTTTCTTAATAGGATTCCGGCAATAACTGGCAAAGAAAGTGGGACAATGACATCTAAAATTGTTGTAATAATATCCTGAATCACATTCGAAAATCCTTTCTGCAATGGAGGCTACTTAATCGTTAAGTGTGTTATTATGAATCGTACTATTTTCATGGCCTTCTATGAATCTACTCTGCTTTTATTATACGATAAAGTTCAAATAAATCATTTTTATTTAAAATTTTCGGTACTGGATAAAGCGGATTGGCTTCTTTCAATGCGCGCTCAACCATTACCGGAATGTCCTCGTTTAAAATGCCGTTTACCTTTTCCGGGATCTCCATAGATGCATTCATCTTTTTAATCGCTTCAATAAACTTATTCGCTTTTTCCGCTTCCGTATCTGATGTTTCCGTAATGCCAACAATATCGGCTAACTCAGCTAACGGTTTATGTACAGAATCTCCGTAATACGCTAGTACATGAGGTAAAATAATCGCATTAGCTAAACCGTGTGGGACATTGTAAAAACCACCAAGTGTATGAGCGATTGCATGAACATAGCCAACATACGCTCGGGTGAAGGCGAGTCCAGCCAAATATGCAGCTTTTTGCATTTGACTTCGTGCTGTTAAATTTTCTCCATTTCGATAAGCACTCGTTAAATTGTCAAAGACCAACTTAGTCGCTTCGATACTCCACTGTCTTGTCTCAGGTGTATTACTTCTACCTATGAACGCCTCAACTGCGTGAGTAAGTGCATCCATCCCAGTTGCTGCTGTAATGTGAGGAGGAAGTTTTATCGTTAAGAGTGGATCAAGCACAGCAATATGTGGGATAAGAACAGGGTCCATAATTGCATATTTCTCATGAGTTTGCTTATTAGATATGACAGTGGCCACCGTTCCTTCACTCCCTGTCCCAGAAGTTGTCGGAATTGCATATAGTGTGGGAATAGATTTTCGAACTTTTAATAACCCACGCATATCAGGAATCGTCTTATTCGGTCGGGCCACTCGTGCTGCGACCCCTTTTGCACAGTCAATCGGTGAACCACCACCAAATCCAATAATCGCTTCACAACGATGATCATAATAAAGTTGGAGGGCTTCCTCAATATTATCAATCGTTGGATTCGGAACGGTTCCATCATATATGACATACTGAATACCTGTTGAATTTAATCGATCAAGTAACTCGTCCATTAGCCCAATTTTTGAAATACCTTTATCAGTAACAATTAAAAGCTGCTGTATTCCTTGTGCTTTTATTAGCTGCGGCAACTTTTTTAAACAATTTTCACCCTCCAATGTTTTTGGTAACCGCCATGGTAAAAATCTTGAAGTAGTCTGAATAACCTTCTGATATGTTCGACAATACAATTCGTACATAGAAACATCTCCTTTAATTATAAAAAGAATAGTCATTTACTTTATTTTATGAAGTAGAAAGAAAGAATAGGATATATTTTGAAAGAACAAGATGGTGGAAAAAGGATTGTAATAAAGTTTAAATTCTAACTGTATTGGAAAACGGAGTATTCTATTTATAGTAAAGAAAAGGGGAAACGATTAAGGTTGTTTACTCTCAATTTCACGGAATTTTTTAGGAGTAAAGCCGCTTATTTTTTAAAATAAAGAACCCTTGTAACTTCAGTCATAAGATGAATCGGCTTCGGACATGTTAATTTAATTGTCACACATTCTCCTTTTTAGACAAAATATATATGAAATCTTAAGAAAAAAATCACTAGGGATTTATCATCTCCCTTTATACATATGATATCATTCATAGTATAATAGAGAGGAAATGATAACGGTGTCAAATGTTGTTCAAAGGGAGTTCATTGGGTAAGCTCGAAAAAAATTGTGCACAATATTCCAAGAGAAAGGCTTTAAAAAACATTTAAATAAGAGATAAGGAGATAAGAATGATACAATACCCAAAAGCATTTATATTTGATCTTGATGGTGTTATTACGGATACTGCTGAGTATCACTATTTGGCATGGAAAAAGTTAGCCGAATCATTAGGAATCATGATTGATAGGGAATTTAACGAACAATTAAAAGGAGTAAGTAGGATAGAATCGTTAGAACGTATATTATCCTTAAAACCAGAATTACTAGACATGCCAGTTGAGGAAAAAGAGAAACTTGCTACGAAAAAAAACGAGCATTATAAAGAGTTGATTAATCAAGTCACGCCAGAAGATATACTACCGGGGATTCAAAAGTTACTTGATGATATAAAAAGCCATAATATTAAAATTGCGTTAGGATCAGCTAGTAAGAATGCTGAATTTGTTATAAATCGGTTAGGGTTAAAGAACTACTTTGATTATATTGTTGATGCAGCAAAGATAAAAAAAGGCAAACCAGATCCAGAAACCTTTACTATAGCAGCGGATTACTTTGGTTTTGAGTATCGTGAATGTATCGGCGTGGAGGACTCTGCTGCTGGTATTGAGGCAATAAATAAAGCACAAATGTTTTCTGTTGGTGTGGGTGATCGTGATCATCTTAGTGATGCGGACTATCTTTTATCTGATACAGACGATTTGAATTTTGATTTGATTATTGAAAAATATATTTCAAATCATAAATAAAAATAAAACTCTTGGGACTCAAATCCATCCCGAGAGTTTTACTATATTTACATATTTATCAAAGGAAATATTTTTTGTTAAATCTTAAACTGACTCACTTGTTCTTGTAAGTCGACGGCAATTTTTGATAAAGATGTTGCAGAAGAAGCAATTTCTTCCATTGTTGCTAATTGTTCTTCTGATGAGGCGGCAACAGATTGGCTATAGTTTGCTGAATCTTTCGCAATCCGGGAAATTTCTTCGATTGATGCATACACTTCTTCCACACTTGCAGACATTTCTTCTGAGGCAGCGGATGCTTCTTGAATTTGCGAGGTTACTTGCTCAACGAGTTGTAAAATTTTATTGAATCCTTTCTCAGCTTCGTAAACGACATTCATCCCAATCTTCACTTCTTCTGTACCTTGATTCATCACTGCAACCGCGCTATTTGTATCATTTTGGATTTTCTCAATAAGGCTAGTTATTTGATCAGCAGATTGTTTCGATTGTTCTGCAAGGTTTCTCACTTCATCAGCAACGACTGCAAACCCTCTACCGTGTTCACCGGCTCGAGCTGCCTCAATTGTTGCGTTAAGTGCAAGTAAATTTGTTTGATCTGCAATACTTGTAATGACTGCTATAATATTACCGATTTCTTTAGAATGTCCACCTAACTCCTGTACGACAGAGGCGGAATTATTAACGACCGTATGAATCGTATCCATTTGATTAATAACTTTTTTCAGTGATTCATGGCCATTGTTTGCTTCTTTATTTGTTTCCATCGTAAGTTCGGCAACAGATGAGGTTGTTTCCGCAACTTGTTGGACACCAACGGCCATTTCTTTCATCGCTTGAGCACTTTCATATGCTCCTTGTCTTTGGGTTTCTGCACCACTTGCGACCTCTTGGATTGATGTAGCAATTTGGTTTGTAGCTTCTGTCGTTTGTTCTGCACTGGCTGATAATTCCTCAGATGAAGAAGCGATCAGTTCGGAATTCGCTTTAACTTGTCCAATTAAAACTTTTAAATTTGCTGTCATTTGGTTAAACGCCTGAGCGAGTATACCCGTTTCATCTTTACTCTTTACTTGGATGTTTTCGAGTTTTAAGTCTCCATTGGCAATTTTTTTAGCGGATGCAGAAATAGCTTTTATCGGCTTTGAAATTTGTCGCCCAATTATAAGTGAGATGAATATTCCAAGTACGAAAGCGATAAGTCCAATAATAAGTAGCTGTGCTTGTATATGATAGAACGTTTGAATATTTTCCTTTACACCTTGATCGACGATGTCCTTTTGGAAAGATGATAATTTTTTAATTTGGTCATCGAATCGATGAACGATATCTCTTCCTTGTAAAGCAACCGTTGTTGATACTTCTTCCACTTTGTTTTGTTTTCTCAAGTCAAATACTTTTTGTGCAAATGTATTATATTCTTGTTCGATTTGGTTTAATTTAGTTAACATTTGTTTTGCTTCAGGAATCGTGAATCTTTTTTGTAAGTTGTTATAGTCTTTTTGAAAGTGTTTGCGGGCTTCCTTATACTCTTTATAAGCACTTTCATCACCAACAATTAATAGACCTCGCATGCTAACAATTTCTTGTTTTACAGTTACTTGTAAATCTTTAATATCAGTCGCCTTTTGTGCTTTATCATTAATTAAAAAACGATAACTTTCATTTAAATTATTAATTTGATGCAAACCTATATAAACCATGATAAATAGTAATAAAAGAATAACCCCAAATCCACCGAAGAGTTTTTTTCCAATTGTCCAATTCATAATATTTACCTCCTGAATGTTCTAAGCTGTATTACCCAATTTTACTTGGATGTATGTAGTCAAAAAAACAACCTCTAAAAGATAGAAGAGATTGTGAAAAAATAAGGGAATAATATGATAATAAAAGTCCGCAAATGAAGTTTACCAACATAGGGAAAAATATTAACAATATATATATCGGTTTTATGTGGAAAATATAAAGTTATTTACCATTGGAAAAAATTTGAAGTAGATGTAAAGGTGAGAGAAACTTAAAGGAGCCTGGAGTTTTTAAGATTATATTTTTGTGAATATAAGAATTACAAATTTTCTTTCCACATCTAATGGTGGTATTCTTAGGGAAAGATTAATTGAGAGGATGCACTTACTTTGAAAAAATTCATTATTCGTGTTGCTGCCATTATCGTGATTAGTTTAACAATTGGTCTATTTTTCTATCAGCGCTCACCGAAACTTGTGCCGGATAGAGAACTGGGGAATAATCAGACACAAACTGAAGTTAAAACAATACTACAAGGAAATAATGTGACGGATAACATTGGATATTCTTTACAAGATCAACAATTACAAATTACTTATGATCAGGGGAAACATTGGACGGTGGTCCCTGTTGAATTAGAGTCTTTATTTGCAGGAGAATATAATGGAAATAAAAAAGACTTAATCGATAAAAGCTATATTTTAACCGATACCCGGGCTGGGTTTATATATGGGGAGGGAAGTAGTTGGGAAAATGAATCCATCTATTTTATGTATTCAGAAGACCAAGGGAAAACTTGGCATAAATCTATTGTTGCGGAACAGTACCTTGGTGTTCGCTTTCGAAAAGTTGATTTTTTGAGTGATTCTTTCGGTTATATTATATTATCTGGTGGTCGAACGATGTCCCAGGAAGGATCAAATGTTTTTCTTACATATGATGGTGGGGAAAATTGGCAAGAAACAGAAAATTACGATGTAACGCGCTTAATTGCCGATGGTGGCTTCGTTGATGAAAAAACGGGTTTTTTATCTTATGGTGTTCTTAATCCTGTAGAACCGGATTTTTATTACACAAACGATGCTGGTGATACGTGGGGGAAGGCTGAGATCCATGTTCCATCACAGTACCATGAAATATTTGTACAAGCCGAAGTACCAATAAAAGAGGGTGACCATCTAGCTTTGTTTATTAATCAAGGACCGAATGGTGATTATAAAGGTGGAAAAGTGAAAGGAAAGTTTATTTCATCTGATAACGGCCAGACATGGGAATTTGTAGAGGAGATGGCAATTGATGAACAGGACATACAGTAAAGCAAAGAAAATTGGAGGATGGCTACTTTTTATATTGTCGCTAAGTTTCTTTGGACTGCAAATGGGTTACCTATTGTTTCATGGTACGTACCAATTAGAGTATATTGATAATCGCCTCTTTTACGTTATGAATATATTGATTGTTGGTTTTCTATTTTCTTCAATTCTTCTCTTATTTCAAATCGATAAGAAGTGGAAGTGGGGGAGCTTTACTATTTTAGTGATATTTATATTCGTGAATATTATGTTAATCACGACTGAAGATCAAAAAGTAAAAAGTGTAACGAGTATTTCGCCAAACTTTCAACATAGTTTTGCGATAAAAGAAAACCCAATGACAAATGAAGCTTACTATTATCGTTCATATTATGGTGTTTTTGGTCGCCCAAAAGAGAAACTTCCTTATCAAACGACCGGTCTGTTCAACGTGAAATGGATAACAAATGATATTGCAACTGTGACTTATAAAGGAAAAGATAAAAACTTGCATCAGTATAATGCGACTTTTGGTGATCGAAGCGGAGGAATTTCCTATTATTATGTAGGTACAGAGATGCATGGTGTTTGGGAAGGAGACGGTGTGGAAGTGGTTAGTAATACAGACGGCATTACGATTTTAGAGGACGGAAAAAGTGAAGTGTTTGATTGGAATCATGTTGTTCAGTTTGGAACGCTTGCTGTTGTATTAACAAGGAGCCATCAACAAGATATTCCTAGCGATTGGACAAATGAACGCCATACATTAAATAAAGAAACGGAAGCTGTATGGACGATTGGATTAAATGAAGATTTTCAAGTAAAGTCGGACGGACAACAACAAGGGAATAGGGGCTCTATTCTATTATATAAAGCGACAATGGAAGATAGTACACCAATTAAGCTAAAACCGGCTCAGTGATCTTCGTGATTGGTGACCTTCAGAACACGTATTGTCTTATAAAGGTCATGACGTTTGCAAGCGCTATTGTTTTACAAGGTCACGTATTCCTAAACTATGTTTCCTTGCAACACTATTTCTCACAGGAAGGTTATTATTCTCATATAAAATGCCTCTTGCAACAACAATTTTCTCTATAAACTGAATTATAGTAAAGTTGGGCAATTGGTAATGGATTATGATAGAATAGATGATAAGATTTAGGTAAAAACTCCCATTTTAGATATAGTTAAAGGTGTGTCTTGCTCGTATGAAATTTAACTCACTTGGAAAGCTTGGTAATAGATTACTATACTCCTTAATATTCTCTGCCGTAGTTATAATAGCGTTTACCATTATTGGTATCGTGGGAATACGTTTATCTCTAAATGAAAATATAAAAGGACAGCGGGCTTTGGATCGCATTGATAATTCAGCGAACTTGTTTTATAAAGCAATTATTGATCAAGAGACAGGGCAACGTGGCTATGATTTAACAGCGGATTACAAATTTTTAGAACCCTATCAGCAAGGTAAAGAGGTTTTTTTGAATACGTTAACTAAATTAAAAAATCAAAGGAAAGACTATCCAGATTTAACGGATGAAATCGATGAGTTAATTGAAAAAGGAAAATATTGGCATGAACAATATGGTGCTCCGTATGTAGAAATGATGTTGAGGGGAGAAGAACCTAGCATTTCTTTGTTAAATGAGGAAAAGAATGCACTCGATGACTTCCGTAGAACGTTTATAATATTTACCGAACAAATTGAAAAAGAACGAACGATTGTACGGAATACGATGAATAAAAGAATTAACATGACTTTAGCTAGTTTAGTTTTTATTATTATTGGAACGATGTTAGTAAATTTACTTATTAATTTAAAAGTTCTTAAGTCCATTATTAAACCAATTATTGATTTAGGTGCTTCTGTAAACGCGTATGCGAAACATGACTTTACTCATAAAATTCCACATTATCAGCAAAAAGATGAATTAGCTGAATTAATTAACAAAGTCGATATGATGAAATCGGAACTGTCGAATAGTATAAGAACTTTAGAATTGAAAGCAAATATTGATGGTTTAACAGGTTTATACAATCGCCGTTACTTTAATGATTTTTTGCAAAAACATTGGGAACTTTGTAAAGAACATGGAGAGTGTATTTCTCTTATTTTATTTGATATTGATTATTTTAAAAAATACAATGATACTTATGGCCACTTAGCTGGTGATGATTGTTTGAAAATGATTTCGAACCAAGTTCAGCGATATAACGAAAATAAGCATCATCTTGTAGCAAGATATGGAGGAGAAGAATTTTGTATTTTACTCCTTGAACAATCAAAACAAGAAGCACTCGCGATTGCTGAAGAGGTAAGACAGAGCATCCTTAATTTGAACATCCCACATGAAACATCAAAAGTAAATGATTATGTTACGGTTAGTGTAGGTGTTAGTACCATTGTACCCACGAAAGAAATGGAGTATGAACAACTCATTCTATTAACGGACAAAGCATTGTACCACTCAAAGGGCAATGGACGGAATCGAGTTACTCAGTTATTAAATGCATATCATTTTGTGTAAATAATGGTTACCAAAACGACTATATAGTAATGAGATGATCACATAGAACACGAGAGTCTATGTGATATTTTTTAATTTCATATGAATCTTCAAAACCAAAACGACTCCTAAACGGTCTAATAAGTAAAGAGCAATCGAAAGGGTGAGGACATGGATGTGAAAACATTTAAAAACGCACAAAAAGGAGATGAGGCGGCTTTTTTTCAAATTATGAGTCAACAGAAAAAACAACTATACCGAGTGGCCTATTCCTATTTAAAAAACGAACAAGATGCATTGGAAGCAATCCAAGAGGTGACCTTTCGTGCCTATAAAAATATAAAAAAAGTAAAAGAACCTAAATTTTTTGCCACGTGGATAACGAGGATTATGATTAACTATTGTGTCGATGAACTGAAAAGAGATTCGCGACTTCTTCTTCAAGAATACGAGAACAATAACAGTGTGATTGAGGACCATGATAATCGAATTCATGTTCAAGAAGCACTTCAACAATTAGAACCGAGATATCAAGAAATTATTATTCTCAAATATTATCAAGATTTAACGATCGAGCAAATTGCGGAAAGTGTAGGAAGACCTATCGGAACAGTGAAGACATGGCTAAATAAAGCATTGATATTTTTGCGTGGGGAATTGAAAAAAGGTGGTGATTTTCATGTTTGAAAAAGAAGAAAAGGAGCTTATGAAGAGTAAGACACATTATCATGATATCCAGATACCTGATGAGATTGATACGTATATTTATTCTGGTATCGAACATGGAAAGCGAACGAAAAGAAGAATCCATCATACAAAGCTTAGCACATTTACAATAGCAGCCCTTCTTTTTCTATCGATTATATCTATTCGCGTGTCTCCAGTTTTTGCATCACTTGTTAGTCAAGTTCCTGGAATGGAAAGAATTATACAATTTATTCAAGGAGATAAAGGACTGGAACGAGCGGTACAAAATGATTTTCTTCAAGTTGTTAATAAATCAGTAAGTCATCAAGGAATTACGTTTACGATTAATGAGGTAATTGCTGATGAATCGCAAATGATTTTCTTTTATTCATTAGAAAGTGACGAGAGCTTAACATCCATTCGATTAGATGATGTGAAAATAGTGAATGAAAAAGGTGAATCGTTGGAAGGAACATTGAGTTATTCACCACATGCCGGGATTAAAAAAGGTAAAGTAGTTCACGGGAAAATGGAAGTTGGTATGCATGATGATGTGAAAAAATTACCAAAGACAGTGACAATTCAAGCAAAGATCGAAATGGAACCGAATAAAAAGGAATCGTCTAATCAAAAGTGGGAATTAACATTTCCAATTGATCAAGAGAAATTTTATGGGAATATTAAGACATTTGAACTTAATAAGTCGGTGCAAATAGAGGGGCAAACGATTACTTTTAAAAATGTTACCGTTTATCCGACGAGAGTTGCTTTACATGTGTTGTTTGACCCAAATAATCCAAAACAGATTTTTGCCTTTGATGATTTGACAATTGTAGATGAAAAAGGTGAAAAGTGGGCTAGTATTCAAGATGGGATTACAGCTGAACATATAAGTAGAAATGAACAAATTTTATTTATTCAAAGTAACTATTTTACCAAGCCGAAAGAACTGTTTATCCGGTTCACAACTTTACGTGCATTAGACAAAAACCAATTGGATGTTGCTGTTGATTTAAATAAGAAGAAAATTATCAAAGGTCCAAGTGAAGGGTTGACGCTACAAAATGTATCAAGAAATAAAGAAATGACGACTGTTGAATTTTTAATAGAAAGTAAAGAGAAGCGGGATGTCAATCATTATTATCAAATATTTGACCATGAATACAGGGATGAAACTGGAGCAACGTATGAGTGGAATGAGCTAGGTAGTTCCTCGGGTGAATCAGAACTTGAATTTACTCAAATAGGGGATTTAACGTTCCCGGCAGAAAGCAATCAACTATTGTTGAAAATAATTGATTATCCGACAAGAGTTAAAGGCAATGTTAAAGTTAAGATAAAATAGCAATCGTTTTTGTATTAGTTAACAAAATTTTTAGAATTATGTTGGTGAATTGACATATGTAACACCCCTACGTTTGTTATGATAAGAGAAGATAGTAATTTCAAAGTAGGGGTGATAATAAATGAAGGTAAAATTTTACACGTCGATTGATCAAGTAGAACAACTTCCGCAAGATGATAAGGAAAGAGTGAAACCGGTAGCAGAAAATTTTGTATTTCGGGCTAACGACTATTATCTTAGTCTAATTGATTGGAATAATCCTGATGATCCGATTCGAAAAATTATTATCCCGAGTGAAAGTGAACTGGATGAGTACGGTCAATGGGATGCAAGTGATGAGGCAGCAAATTATGTTGTTCCAGGTTGCCAACATAAATATAAAACAACAGCATTACTTGTTGTATCTGAGATTTGTGGTGCATATTGTCGCTTTTGTTTTCGAAAGCGGTTATTTAATAACGACCATGAGGAAGTACACATGAATCCCCAACCAGGAATAAACTACATCGGCCAACATCCAGAAATTAATAATGTGCTCTTAACTGGTGGAGATTCTCTAATGCTTTCAACAAAACGCCTCAGAAACATCATTACACAACTAAGGGAAATTGATCATGTAAAAATTATTCGGTTGGGATCGAAACTACCAGTCTTTCAACCAATGCGCATTTATGAAGATGAAGCACTACTAGACTTAATTCGAACATATTCAACACCGGAGAAGAGAATTTATATTATGACTCATATTAATCACCCGAATGAAATTACTACTGAATCGAAAAAAGCAATATCCGCATTAATCGAGGCCGGTGCTATCGTGTTGAACCAAACCCCAGTATTAAGAGGAATTAACGATGATCCGAATGTACTTGCTGAACTATTAGACAAGCTGTCCTGGGCTGGAGTTCATCCATATTACTTTTTCATTAATCGTCCTGTTGCAGGAAATCATGATTTTGTTCTTCCATTAAAAGAGGTATATGAAATTGTAGAGGCAGCAAAGGCACGAACATCAGGACTTGGCAAGCGGGTTCGTCTAGCGATGAGCCATAGTTCAGGAAAGATTGAAATATTGGCGGTAAAAAATGGGAAGGCTTATTTGAAATACCATCAAGCAAAATATGGGAATTACGGGGAACTCATGATTTTAGATTGTCCAGACGATGCAAGTTGGTTTGATGACTTACCGGGAAATGAAAAGTATTGGAAGCAACTAGAAAAGGTTGAATATTAAATGAATCTTGTATGATTAGTTGATTGTTTAGTATGTATATATTGAATGAGTTGGGAATAGACTTAATTTTGAAAATAGAGCATAACTACCGGTCGTAAGTGTATAAACCATAGCGACCGGTATTCCTTTTGGTTAGACCAAGATAACCCACAATAATAATGTAGTTAAAAATGCAACAATCCCTTGTAATAATGTAGCTGCTGTTTGAGCTTTATATGCTTGTGTAACGGACATCCCGCTAAATTCTTTTACTACCCAAAAATAACTATCATTTACATGAGAGACAACCATTGCTCCTGCACCAATGGCCATTACAACAAGCGCTAGTGGTATTGAACCGACAATTTCTAGCTGAGGAAGAAGTGGAGCGATTAATGTAGATGTAATAACTAAGGCTGCTGTTGATGAACCCTGTGCTGATTTTAAAGCTGCAGCAATAAGGAATGGAATAATTAGAAACAAGGCACCGGTTAACAGGGTATTTTCTCCTAAACTTTGAATATATTCAGCAATAGGTGTTGTACTAATTACTTTTCCGAATGCTCCTCCAGCACCGGTAATAAGTAATATTGGTGCAGCTTCTTTTAACGCTTGCCCAATCCAATCACTTAATGTTTGTTCATTATACTGAGGTAGTAAAAGTAATGCAAATAATACACCAATAAATAATGCAACAACCGGAGTTCCTAAAAAGATGAAGATATCAGCTAACATACCTTTCCAATCTGCAAATATAGTAAAAGAACTAATCCCAATAAGGACAATAGGCAAAACGATGGGGGCGAAAGATTTCATTGTAGAAGGCATTTTTCCAAATTCACTCACAATTGAATCATAATCTATTGTTTGTAATTCTTCTCCTTCCACTTTAATTTTTGTTCCCACTTTCATAGCCCATATATAACCGATAATGATCGTTGGAACCGAAACAATTAAACCGATTAAAATAATCGTACCTAGATAGGCTTCTGCCCCAATATTGCCAGCAGCAGCAATCGGTCCTGGAGTTGGTGGCACGAGTGTATGAGTAGCGAATAACCCGGTAGATAATGCAATCGCCATTGATGCAATCGCAACTTTGGCTTTACGTGCTAATGCTTTTTTTAATGAAGAAATAATTACATAACCTGAATCGCAAAAGACAGGTATACTTACAATCCCACCAATAATACTCATCGCCATCTGTGGCCGTTTTTCGCCAACGATGCGTAAAATGACTTCTGCCATACGAAGTGCTGCACCAGATTTTTCTAAGATCACGCCAATAATCGTTCCAAAGACAATGACAAGACCAATATTCCCCATTAATGCCCCAAAACCAAGATTGACAGATTCAACAACTGTGGCAAGTGGTAATCTTGCTAACAAACCTAAAGCAAATGCTGCAAACATCAATGATAAAAATGGATGCACCTTTAGTTTTGCTGTTGAAAACACAATAAACAGCACAGCTAAAATGATTAAACTAATAAGACCAAATCCTGTCAAACTTCCCACCCCTTTTATTCGTTGATTTTTAAACTTACGAAATAGATCTTTTGCATCACCTCCCTTAAAAGATATGGTGGAAATTTTGATATGTAGTGTTCAATAATGAATGGAACTTAATTATGAAATCCTTTTAATGACTGATAAAAATGGATCATTTGTTTTGTTTGTTGAAAAAGAAAAACTTTCGCCTAAGATAATAATGAATTTTGTACAGCCTTTATCTAACTAACGGGCGTTTCATTACTTCGCCAAGTCCATATGTAGTTATGTTTTTAAGGCGGAGTGGTACATGGGTTAAACCGGCAATATTTGCACATTCCAAAACAGCGGAATCGTCAATTGCATAATACGTTTGGATCGGCTCGTCTAATGGCCCCATTCATTTCACTTTATTTCCTGAGTTGGAAATAAAATTGTATCAACTGTTCCTTCCCCACCATCTGCCATCGGTTTTAAGCTAATATTAGCGTGAGGGTAAATCTCACTTATTCCTTGTTTCATTGTGTTTGCCACACGAATAGATGAAAGACTTCCTTTATCTAAATCTGGTGCAATAACTATTTTCATTGTACTTTCCTTTTGTAGAATGATTTTTTTATCTTTATTAAATATTGTATTGTAAATATTTTCAATTCAGTATTAACTTGTTCTAGTTTACAACTAAGAAAAATGGTAAATAAATATTGTTTATCATTGAAAATATGGATAACAATAAAAAAATTAAAATAAACAACAAAAATATATTGATAAACAATAAATGATGCGATAAAATAAAATCAAATAATTTCGAATGGTGGGGTATATATGTCAAAAGCATCAACTAATTTTCTTAAAATATCAGTGTTACTCATTGGTCTAGCTGTACTGCTCATTTGTATTTTTCTTTTACCATGGTTAGCTAATTATATTGCAAACATGTATCCAGAGTTTGCCCATTTGCAATATCCAATTCTTATCGGAGTTTATCTTACGGTTATTCCGTTTTTTATCGCGCTTTACGAGGCGTTCAGACTACTTCGCTTTATTGAAAGAGGAGAAGCATTTTCGGAGTTAGCGGTTTTTTCTCTAGGTCGAATAAAATCGAGTGCTATTGCAATTTTTGTTTTATACATCGTTGGAATCATTTATCTAATCACTCAAAGCGCCTTACATCCAAGTATTGCCTTAGTTGGAATTGTTATTGTTTTTGCGACGATTGTCATCTATGTGTTTACAACAGTACTCCAAGAGGTATTAAAAAGTGCCCTAGATATAAAGAATGAAAATGATTTAACAATTTGATGATTAATAAGATGCTGAAAACAAGTCTAACGAAAGAGGACAATTAATAGGGAGTATGGAAAAGAGAATGACCGATTTGAGGTGAGAAAATGGCGATAATTGTAAATCTCGACGTTATGTTAGCAAAGCGGAAAATGAGTGTAACGGAACTTTCAGAAAAGGTTGGTATTACGATGGCCAATATTTCCATTTTAAAAAATGGAAAAGCAAAGGCAATACGGTTTTCTACTTTAGAAGCAATTTGTAAAGTATTAGATTGTCAACCAGGTGATCTTCTGGAGTATAGAAAAGACGAGGATTAAGGAGACTTTTATATGAGCTTGATAATGATTTTGTTAGTTGGAGGGATAAGTATTTACCTTTCAACTTTGTTTCGAGAACCGCTATTAGAAAAGGTTGGAAAAAGAAATCTATATATGAAATTAGAACGAGCAAATTGGTATCGAAATCCGTGGCTTTCAGGAGGTTTCCTTTTTCTTGTAAATGCAACTTTATTTTTACTTACAATTGCAATTTTATTTTTTTTACTGGACTTGATGATTCCGTATTTTCATTTCATCATCATGTTTCTTGCAGTTTTGGCTAGTATCTATTCGTGGTCGATATTAAATAGAGCTTGGAATGGAACTAAGATACATCGATTCGTAATGGGATTGGTTGGAAGTAGTTTTTATATATTTTTAACTGGGGTATTTGTTTATTGGTATGTAACGCTTGAGCCGCAATTCCCGGGAGATGATACGTTTATGGCAGCACTTGGATTAATGATAGCAATCATTGTAACGACGGTTGCTGCGATTACATGTCTTATCTTTACGGGTTTTAGAAGAAATTAAGGATTCGGAAAGCAGCTGTGTGAACGAGTAAGGAAAAATTGGGGATTCGGAAAGGTACTATTTTAGCGGGTTTTAAGAGGAATTGGAAGAACCCGATTCATATCATTTTTCGAGTCTATCACGAAATGAAAGGTGTGGGAAGGACGCCAAGTTACTCGTGTTTTCTTGAGTTATAGAAGAATAAAATTGAAAGGACGCGGTGCCTTTATGGCAGCGTTTTTTCTTTTTCTTTTAATCTTTTATTGAGTAAAATAAAATTAGGATATGTTAATTTTTTCACAAATTAATTGAAGTCTCATTGAAGGTTAGTCTCAAAAAGGTAGATTCTCTGCTTTGAGGTTGGAAAATACTAATATATGGGGGTTTGATTAGATAAAGCGGTATCACATGTGGTGTGAAAAATGTTTGAATAGGCGGTTTTGGTGTGAACCATTGAGAAGACTGCAAATAAACAAATGGGGTGAGTGAATGCCACTTTCATTTACTGAATTTACGCAAATGCTTGCTGGAAATCCGATTATGCTTGTAACGGTTATTTTAACATTAGGTGTCGTATTGGTAAACGGTTGGACAGATGCTCCTAATGCGATTGCTACATGTGTATCAACCCGATGTATGAGTGTTCGTGGTGCGATTATTATGGCTGCGGTTATGAATTTTTTAGGTGTAACAGTGATGACTTTAATTAACTCTACTGTTGCACAAACGATTTACAATATGGTTGACTTCAGTGGGAATGCGCATGATAGTATCGTTGCTTTATGCGCTGCGATGGTTGCTATTGTTTTATGGGCTACGGGTGCATGGTATTTTGGAATTCCTACTAGTGAAAGTCATGCATTAATTGCTGGATTAACTGGGGCAGCAATAGCTTTACAAGGGGGACTAGCTGGTGTCAATGGACATGAATGGGCGAAAGTAATTTATGGCCTATTCGTTTCAACAATTATGGGGTTTGGACTCGGTTATTTGATCGTAAGGGGGATAAACTATTTATTTCGTCATGCCCATTTACAAACGGCTGAAAAATTTTTTAAATACGCTGAAAATGCTGCTGGTGCTGGGATGGCCTTTATGCACGGTGCACAAGATGGGCAAAAGTTTATCGGTGTTTTTTTATTTGGTATTTATCTTTCCCAAGGTGTGACAGACACGACAACATTTGCGATTCCACCATGGGTGATGTTTCTTATTAGTATTGTCATTAGTTTAGGAACGAGCATTGGCGGCTACCGTATTATTAAGTCGGTCGGTATGGATATGGTGAAGTTGAGAAGACATGAAGGGTTTGCATCAGATCTTGCCGGTGTCATTTCTCTTTTCACAGCATCCTTGTTTGGACTCCCTGTAAGTACTACCCATACAAAAACGACAGCAATCATGGGCGTTGGTGCTTCGAAACGATTAACGAATGTTAACTGGAATGTGGCTAAAGAAATGGTCTGGGCTTGGGTACTTACATTTCCTGGTTGTGGTGTTATTGGTTATTTCATGGCGAAATTGTTTATCGCGATTTTTTGAAAATTTCTTTTACAATTGTTCAAATGGCCAAAAAACTTAGTGAAATGGTCATCTAGAGTGGTTATAGATGCTCAAATCGCGGTGGAAAAGGTTGAAAAGGTCAAGTGCTATTAATCTACCGTTTTTAACTTGAATCTTTGAGTAAACGGGTATTTTTACGATTTTTTAGGTTATCAGGGTGTTTGTTATCCATAATGTCACTCTTTTAAGAGTGTATGTTCTGTTTCTACTTTAAATAAAAAGCCCTAAGTATGAGAGCTTTTTATTCTTCAACGTAAAGTGGCTTGTTATAATCTTTTATTAAATTGTTTCGATACTCATTTTATATTTCTTTCAACATTAACAACGCCATCATCACTTAATTCCAAAGAGGTGACATACTTCTTCTTTTTGATCTTATCTAATGGATTCTCATCTGTCTTTTTTTCTTTTTCTTGATTAACTAGAGCAAACGCAAAAATAATAATAATTACCCAGAACCACCATTTTTAAAAGAAAGGTTTCTTATTTGAATCCATCATATAATCCCCACTTTATCCGTTAAGCAAATGTTGTATATTTTGTTTTCCACTTTTCTAATTTGATAAAAACCCAGAAACCGTAAATTCCTAATGTAATGACTGTGAAAAACCACCATTTTATCCAATTTCCAAACAACCCTATTGCTGACCCATTAAACGTTAATCTTCTACCATTAATAACTGTGTGCTCAATTTTCCAGCGATAAATCATAGTATAAGACCACGGTAAACATATCCCAAGAGTACAGACAGTTACCAAAAAACCTAGAATCCTCCAACCAATATATTGGAGCAATCCTCCATCAAAATACGACTCTTCGCGGTTTGCTTCATTTGCTTGACTCATTACATAACGCTCCTTTTGATATGACTATGTAATTAGGTAATTTTACCTAAAAATACTGTAAAAAAATTAAAACCAATCAATACTCCCAACCCCGTTTCTGAATGGTATAAGAGCATCAATTTTATGTTTAAACAGAGTTCCAACCTATATTGCGCAAATTCTTCCTTTACTAAAAAGTAATCAACGATTTCAGAGATAAAACAGCTTAATCAATAGCGAAATTCAATATGCTTTTAAAAAACATCCACGGCATTAACAAATAAGCGGACAACTGCTTTGCTTGATTTTCCTGTTTATACCATACTTGTCTACATTAAGTTGTGAAGAAAAATGGGCGTAGCAGCGGCAAAATTCTTCTGCAATGAGCAATTTCTTTTCGATAGGATTCAATCCTTCTTCTGTAATAAAAATTGTTCCTCGCCGACCTTTGTGTTTCGGTATTGAAAATGATTTTAGATGATTAATAGATTTGTAATCTAGGAAGGGTTCAGTAAAATCCGGATGGAAAGGGAGTACACGAGTCCCTATTTCCA
This sequence comes from Bacillus andreraoultii, assembly GCF_001244735.1. Taxonomy (GTDB): domain Bacteria; phylum Bacillota; class Bacilli; order Bacillales; family Caldibacillaceae; genus Caldifermentibacillus; species Caldifermentibacillus andreraoultii. The sequence continues at coordinate 175,602 of NZ_LN868935.1, read as the reverse complement.
ACATATATCATAGATGTCAATTTCGTCTGGATCAGCATAATTAAAATGGGATAAAATATTAAAGGCAAACTGTTCCCATCTTTCTAGAGTAGTTTTTTACCAGTTCCTTGCATTTTAACATCTCCGATTATGAATTCTTCTTAGTTAGTCATTCATTATTCTCGTTTTAACTTGAAGATTTCTAACTCATTTTTGGATGTTTTTTGATAAGTGAAATCAACGGTATCCTTAATATCAGCAATTTCTTCCTTTACGAAGGTGAGTTCTCCGTGTACTTTATGAACATCAATGGAGATAGAATCCATTTTAGCGTCCGTTTCATTTTGGCGATGTAAGATTGATTTTGTTATTTGTGTGTTTTCATCTAATTGAGTTTTAATCGTTTTTAGCTCTTCTTTGATCGGTTTTAAAGCTTCCTGAATGATTGATTCTAACATTGGTTTTAAATCGTTATTCACTCATACCATTCCTTTCGTTTTAATCATCAAACTCACCAAATCCGTCTCCGTATTCTTCTTCGTCTTCCTCTAAGAACATCTTTTTCACTTGGTATAACTTAATCAGTTCTTTAATCTTTTTCTCCGGGTCCGAAGCAAGATCATGGAAGAGAACCGGATGTTTCTTTAGCACTTCAAAGACTTTGTACTCTTCTGGGGTGAGGTTGATTTCTTGACCGGCAACATTTACTTTGTTTTCTTCTCTTCCTAGGAGGTAGTCGGTTGATACCTCATAGAAATCTGCTAATTTTTGCAAAGTTTCAAAATCTGGTTGAGTTTGCGCCAATTCATATCGTGCATATGTAGAACGATTGATATTCAAGCTATCAGCAAGTTGTTGTTGCGACAATTTTTTTCTTTCTCTTAACTCTTTTAGCCTTTTACCATAATTCATATGTATTTCCCCTAAGCGAATCTATTTTATCTATATTATAAGTGAAAAAAATGCACATTTAAATAATTGTGTAAAAAAACGAACAAAAGTATCGAAAGTGTAAAAAATACACTATGTAATTAGTGTGGAAACTACACAAGAGAGGTGAAGAAATTGAAAACAAACATCATGACACAAAGACGTAAGCTCCTAGGTTATTCGCAACAAGATGTTGCTGATAAAGTAAGGATTGACCATTCCTTAAACAAAAATTGAAAATGGATTAACTCCTATCGTCAAGGTAGCAAAAGCAATAGGATACCATTTGGGTTTTAGTTGGACTATTTTTTGATGATGTCAGTTCAAAAACTACACAAAAGGCTGATACTAAGGAGGCGATTTAAATAAAAGAAAAACCTTTAATCTTTGTTACTGGTGACGAATAGAAAGCGTGGATGATTAATCATCTCATTATTCTCTTGGAAATTATTTTTGTAGGGATGCGGTTTCGTAACGGTCGGAAGGCAAAAATGTTCTATGTGGATGCTTTCTTTTGGTTAACAATCGGTTGGATACTTACCTTTTTTGTTACGAAGTCATTTTTGTCAGGCGATGCACTATTTTTTGTTATTGGGAAGACAATGATTAATGCTTTATTTAATGTACTCATAGCTGATATGTTGTTGGCGTATTTCCCATTTTATAAGTTTCATCGTAAAAGTAATAAAAATCATGTGAGTATTCATCAATTTTTATCCCATATTACGTTTATGTCGATTCTTATCCCGATTTTCTTAAATGTGGCAATCAATGTATGGAATATGAGGGATTATATTCAACATGATGTACTAAATCGTTCAATAGAAACGGCAAATCGTGTGGAAAATGAGATGAAACACTTAAGTAAAAATGAGCTTTTAATGGCAGAAGTTAGGCAAAGTGAAAAGTTGGAGAATTTAATAAGACAAAACAGTTCAGGAAATTTCAAACTCACCATCACAAATAAAGATCATCAAATACTCGCTCCAAAGGTGTCTCAACAAGGTAATTTTCTTACACATACCCAACATTACAATATAAATAAGGTCTCAACGAATTTTTATGTAGCTTTATCAAAAGAACATAGCAACAGGCCAACAATCTTAACATGGAACGCTGGTCAATATGTATACATAAAGGAATTAAAGCATTTAGACTTGAAAATAGTTATTCAATACCCTATTTTTCAATACCAAAAACGTATTTATACGAACTTTTTAGATCAATTGAAACTATCATTAATTTTTGCGCTTGTAACTATAGTTCTTGTAAAAATAGTGAGCCATAAATTTACTGTTAATCTTAGAGAACTAACGGATATAACGACCGGACTGCCAAAGAAAATACTTACAAATGAGAATGTGACATGGTCAGAAAGTCATATTTCAGAGTTACGCCTTTTAACGAATAATTTAATGAAAATGGCCGATAAAATAAAGCAATTATTTCAGGAAAGTGCACACATGAATCGGAAACTTTCTAAGCAAACAGAAAAACTGAAGAAGTCTGAGGACCAGTTACATGAGTTAGCTTACTATGATGTGTTAACAAAATTACCAAATCGTCTCCATTTCCAGCAGTATGTACGAAATCTCATACAGCAAAAAAGAGAGAATCCATTCGCCATCCTATTTATTGATATCAACCAGTTTAAACAAATCAATGATACACTTGGCCATGATGCAGGGGATACGTTATTAAAAATGGCAGCAACAAAATTAAGTGACATCCGCAATGATGAAAAGGAAGTTTTTCGTCTTGGAGGGGATGAATTCGTTATTGTTCATTGTTTTGATGATAAAAGTGAGTTAATGAGTACAGTGAATTCAGTTTTAGATAAATTTAATGATAGTATTTCAGTTCTTAATCAAATGTTTTATGTAACAGTTAGTGTCGGTGTTAGTGTATATCCTATTGATGGGAATAATCTTGATACACTTGTCAAAAGTGCAGATTTAGCAATGTATAAATCAAAAGCAATCGGAGGAAATGTAGCTCAATTTTTTGATGAAACGATGCGCGATAAGTTCCAACGACGAGTTGAAATTGAGAATAGGCTGCGTGTTGCCGTTGAACTGGGTACATTTGAGCAATATTATCAACCAAAAGTCAGAGATAGACAAGTTGTTAGTATGGAGGCGCTTATCCGCTGGTATGATCAAACATTAGGATTGATATCTCCAGGTTATTTTATACCGATAGCCGAAGAAATGGGATTAGTAACAAAAATAGATGAATGGTCATTAAATCAAGCTTGTCGGCAGATAAAACGATGGCAAGATCTTGGTTATAGAAAGATTCCGGTTTCAGTAAATATATCAGCAAAGTTTTTCCAACAAGATTCTTTAATTGAGCTTGTTAAAAAAACGCTACGAGAAACGGAACTTGAACCAAGATACTTAAAATTAGAGATTACTGAAAGTGTTTTTATACAGAAACCGAAGCGTGTTGCTAAGGTGATTGATCATTTAAAACAACTTGGTGTACAAATTTCAATAGATGATTTTGGTAAAGGGTACTCATCACTTTATCCGTTAATGCAGTTGCCAATTGATGAAATAAAAATTGATCGCGTGTTTATTCAAAATATTGATCAAGATGAAAAAAAGGCTTTCATTGTTAAATCAATATGTGATATTGCTCATGGTTTAAAACTGAATATAGTCGCAGAGGGAGTTGAGACAGAAAATGAGCGGGCTCTTTTAAATCAGATGGGATGTGATGAAATTCAAGGGTATTTGTATAGTCCACCTGTGAAAAGGGAAGAAATGGAACAGTTGCTTCATAGATAAGGAATAAGCGCAGAAGTACGCAAAAATAGATAAAAAGTCCTTTAGTAAAAAAGTTGTGAATGGTAAATCGCCGAAAATTGTTGGTAATTCACGGTAGGAAAAGGACGTGAATTTTGATACACTGTCAGTCGAAGGGGGTAAGGACAACATGAAAAGATGGTACATATTGATTATCGCTTTACTCATTACAGGGATGCTCTCAGCATGTAATCAAGATACGAATGGGGAAAGTGAAGAATCTAAGGGGACGAGTCATAACACTGAAGCAATCAAGAATGAGGACAGTTCTGTAGAGAATGGTGAGAATCAGCAAGAAAATACAGCTGATGACGACTCGAGCAAGGTTGAAAAGCAAGGGGATACAAAGCTAGAAATTGTAGAAGAAAATCATCAAAATGAATGGGAAAGCCTCCCTGAATTTAGTAAAATCAACGAAAAAATTCATTCGAATCAATTTACTATCGAGACGGCGACAGATAACCGTGGCAAAAGAATTCTCCTATTTAAGGATGAAAGTGGAAAAGTAAAGTATAAATCAATCTTTATTAAAAATTCCAATCGCCTGAAACTTATTCATACAGATTCGGGTGAAAACGAAATATATAATGAAGTAATACATTAAAACAGAACTAAATCCAATCGTTCAAATGTATTCTATAGCGGTTATTATCATATCTTTCCACTCCCTTACATAATTTGCCTAAGCTATTGTTTTATAAATTTTATATTTATATAATGATAGTATGATAGTGAAGTACTTTTGATGTATACGCATTTTTAATTATTAAAGGTATAAAAGCAATAAAAAAGAAATGATGTATATATGTACATGTGTGTTAACTATTTAAGAAATGATATGGAAGAGGGGCTATCTAGAGTGTCTTATATCCGACATCTGGATGCCCCTTTGTCATGTTCAGAACCTTGATATATCAACATGATTTAATAGGATGGTTTTACTTCCTATGCAGTTTTTTAACTTTGAAAACCAGTACTCTTAAGTATTTCCGAGAACTTTTGATAAGAGGAAATATGGAAATCGGCTTCGGCCTCGTCATTTTGAAATAAGCAAGTCCGTATACCAAGCTTTTTACCAGGTATGACGTCTAACGCCCGGTCACCGATGACAAGATCAATATGATATTTTTCATGTACATAAACGTATGAAGCAACATCAGGTTTACGTGGAAAACCATCCTCTTCTGGACAGACAACTTCATTAAAATATTGATCTAAGTTCCAATGTTTTAACAAGCGAAGTGTCGACTCACGATTGCGATGGGTAACAATAACATTTTTGTCTGCCATTTTTAACACATCTTCAACGTAAGGAAATGGCTTCTTATCTTCATCTTTAAATTCAAAATCAATTTGTTGGAATTCTTCTCGCTTATCTTCTGAAATTCCAAAATGTTTAAATGTTTGTTTTGAATCTTTTTTCATCCAGCGTAAGACTTCATCTGGATCTAATGGTTCTCCTGAAAGTTTTATAAAAGATTCTACTAGTTTTGGATATGTGTCGAATAATGTTCCATCTAGATCCCATAAAATATTCACAACAAGCCTCCTATTGATTCCTTCTTCTTCGTAAAAAGTTCATATCTATTATTATAGGAGAATGATATTATTTTCACAAGGAAGTCGTACAATAATCGATATAGTCCAACTTGTATTTTTTATGTACTTCATTCGAAACTTTCCTTAATGGATCCGAATGACTCAACTTAAATGTAGATAGTTTTAAAAGTTGCTTCATTCATTTTCCCAATATGTTAAAGCGAACTACTGCAATACAGATAAATCCACAGCCAGGTTTGTAAATTGGAAGAGAACGTCTCCATACCAATTAACAGAATAGTCGTTAGCAACAATATATATTGGTTAAGTCTTGCACTGTAACCTTTACCCAATTTACTAAACTCGCAAAATCGATAGCGAGTATTGTTTTAACTGTCATATCGGTACAGTGGTCGTCCTCCAAATAATGCAGAAAAATATACGAATCTATCACGATTTTACCGTAGAATGATTTGTAATAAAAAATGACCCAAACGAAATCGATTGAGTCACAAATCTTGCTACTAATTTATCCTAATATCTCTTTGGAAAGTTCTACAATATATTTTAACTTCTCCCATTGTTCTTCTTCTGTTAATTTATTTCCGTGGTGCGTGGAGGCAAATCCACATTGGGTACTTAAGCAAATTTGCTCTACTGGAACATATTTTGCCGCTTCTTCAACACGCGCTTTTATTGTCTCTTTATCTTCTAATTTACCAGATTTTGACGTGAATACCCCAAGAACGACTTGTGGCCCACCTTTAGGAATATAGCGTAATGGTTCAAAGCCACCAGATCGTTCGTCATCGTACTCAAGGAAGAATCCATCAACTTTTTCTTTAGCAAAGAATTGGGAGGCAATTTTGTCATATGGACCTTCAAACGCCCAAGCAGATTGATAATTTCCGCGACATAAATGTGTTGTCACGACTAAATCGTCTGGTTTACCTTCTAAAACACCATTTGCAACACGCAAGGCTAAATCAATTAATTTTTCTCTTTCTAATTCACTATCAGCAAATGGTAATTTAGGTGCACAAAGTCCAGCAATATATACATCATCTAGTTGTAAGTAACGGCACCCAGCCTTATAAAATGCTTGGATGGCATCACGATACGCTTGAACAATATCTTTTACATATTCTTCTATATCTGGATAAATATCTTCATTGCGAATGCCAGCATTGAAAAATTGGTTAGGACTTGGAATCGTCATTTTGGCAATGGCCCGGTCCCCAACAATTTCTTTAAATTCGATGAAATCACGTAAATGTGGATGATTTGGGTTAAAACTCACTTTGCCAACGACACGAACATTATATTTTTCTGTTTCTACACCGACGAATTGGTAGCCTTGTTCAGGAATATATCCTTCTACTCCATTTAAATATTCCATAAAATCAGTGTGCCAAAATCTTCGTCTAAATTCACCGTCAGTTACTGCTTTTAGACCAACTTCAATTTGTTTATCCACAATACGCTTGATTTCTTCTGTTTCAATTGTTCGAAGTTCTTCTGCAGTGATTGTCCCTTCTTGAAAGTTCTTTCTTGCCTCATGAATTCGTTCTGGTCTTAGTAAGCTACCAACTTGATCTGCTTTAAAAGGTGCTCTAATTTTTGTTTTTGTTGTCATATTCATCATCCCTCTTCCAGTTTTTTATATTTTTTAAAACTCCAGTAAACAAAGTACTCTACACAACTATGTAGCTGTGACTATTGCTCACCTCCTTCAAATGGCATAAAAAACCCCTCTTCAAGTATAAGAAGAGGGGTGTACGTCACGTAAGAAACGACTCTCTTCTTATCTTCAAGCAATACGCTTCTGGAATTGGCACAGTACTTTTACAAAAGTCCGCTGCCGAGGCTTCATTGGGCCAGTCCCTCTACCTCTCTTGATAAGAAAATTCGAAACATATGAAATTTAACTTATTGACTACGATACACGGGATTAATCATTTTGTCAACAAGATTTTTGAAAATTTTTAAATGGCGCGAAATACTTAGGAAATATGGTATATTGTAATATATGTTATTTACAATCTTTAAAACTAAAGGGAGTCGTTTTGTTGAATAGATGATCTAATCTATTCATTTAACTTGAATTGATTGGAATTTGGCCTTATAGTCATTTAGATGTGTGAAAAACTTTCAAAGGAAGGTAGACATTATCACAAGTTGGTTAGTCTACGAGGAGGTAAAATGATTCGAATTGCTATCGTTGAAGATGAAACCGTTTATAAAGAACAATTAATAGAATACCTTAAAGAGTTTGAACAAGAACGTTCTGAAACTTTAAAAATAGATACTTTTTCTGATGGTGATGAAATTGTAGAAAATTATCAAGCCCAATTCGATATCATTTTAATGGATATCCAAATGAACTTTATGGATGGAATGTCTGCAGCTGAAGAAATTAGGAAAATCGATTCAGAAGTTGTCATTATTTTTATAACGAATTTGGCACAGTATGCAATAAAAGGATATGAAGTAGATGCGCTTGATTATATTTTGAAACCGATATCATACTTTCAATTTTCTGAACGTTTAAACCGAGCAGTTGAGAGAATGAAAAGAAGAGAAACTCAATATTTAACAATTAAAGTAAAAGGGGGAGGGTTTAGACGTTTTATTGTATCTGAGATTTATTATGTTGAAAGTTTAGGGCATGATTTGATTTTTTATACAAAAGAAGAAGATTTTCATACAATAGGAACGATGAAAGAGCTAGAGAAACAATTATCCGCGTATCATTTTTTTCGTGCTCATAAAGGGTACTTAGTAAATTTAGAACATGTAGAAGGAATGAACGAAAACTGTGCGATTGTTAAAGGAAATGAACTACTTGTAAGCCGTCCGAAACGAAAAGTATTTATGGAAGCGTTAGCGAATTATTGGGGTGAGGTGATCAAGTGACTGATGTCCTCCCAGATATTCCGCGATATTATACTGCTCTAGCGGAATGGCTTGCATGCATGATTTACATTTCGATTTTAAAAAAGAAAATTACTGGATGGCAGTTCGTTGTTATATCCGGGATTGCGCTTGTTGTCCAATCTGTGTTTCTAGTTGTTACAAAAGATTTGCCTATTGCTTTTTGGATACCATGTATGATTTTGGCTATCGGGATGATGCTTCTATATATATATATGATGTGTGATATAACAATGACGGAAGCTGGTTATTTTAGTATTCGAGCATTTGTCGCAGCAGAACTCATGGCCTCTTTGGAATGGCAAGTTCATTTTTATTTTTGGAATACGACGAACAGTCATGTAATAGATGAAATGACTCTCTTATTTACGATTTATGGATTATCCTTTTTCATTATTTGGTTACTTGAAAAACGTCACGTACCAGTTGAAGGCAAATTGAATATTAGACAACGTGAATTGTGGTCAACTGTCCTTATAGGTGTAGCGGTATTTAGTATAAGTAACTTAAGTTTTATAACAACAAGAACACCGTTTAGTGGCCAGTATGCGCAAGAAATATTTAATATTCGTACTTTAGTAGATTTAGGTGGATTTGCGATTCTATATGCCTATCATATTCAATTAAACGAATTACGAATCAGATATGAATTGAAAGCTGTGCAAAATATTTTACAAAATCAATATGTTCAATATCAGCAATCGAAAGAAAGTATCGAAATGATTAATTATAAGTACCATGATTTAAAGAATCAAATTATTGCCCTTAAAGCGGAAGAAGACCCTGAGAAAAGAAATGCTTACTTAACGAAGATGGAAAATGATATAAAATTTTACGAGGCACAACATAAAACAGGCAATCATGTATTAGATACATTGTTAGCTAGTAAAAATATAAACTGTATTAAAAATGGAATTACATTAACTTGTGTAGCAGATGGAACTCTGCTTCATTTTATGGATGTAGTTGATATTTGTACGATTTTCGGAAATGCTTTAGATAATGCAATTGAATATGAGCAACAAATTGCAGAAAAGGAAAAAAGGTTAATCCATGTATCTGTGTTTGCCCAAAAAGGATTTTTAATGATTCGCTTTGAAAATTATTTTGAAGGGAAACTAACCATTGAAGGAGACTTGCCAGCAACGACAAAGAAGGACACATTTAATCATGGTTATGGATTGAAAAGTATTCGCTACACGGTCCAGAAATATGGTGGAGTCGTAAATGTGGGAGAAAAAGACAATTGGTTTGAGTTGAAGGTTTTAATACCTATGAAAAACTAAGAGTTCAAGGCTTGTATTGACAAATTTGTCAATACAAGCCTTTTTCTTATAGAAAGCGCTTTTACAGTTTATGCAATAAAACAAACAGTTCATGCTAGGTAACATGACTAAGAAAAAAACATGATAACATGGAACTAAGATTTAATCAAATACGCCAAGACGCATTTCATAATAATGGGGGTAAACATAATTGCGTAAATCGATTGCATACAGAATTTTAATTATACTCATTTTCTTACTAAGTCTTTTTATATTTAATACAGTAATAAGTGGAATTACGAATAGTCAGGTCCAATTATCATCCTCTCTATTTTCAGACTACCTTATAAAAGTAGAAAGTGAACAGGTAATCATAGCTAAGGAAATAGGAAATATTAAGTTATCCATTGATTCCTATATTCAAGATTCAGAGAATGACCAAAATGAAGTAATTGAACAGTTACAAACGAGTATTGAAAAAGTAAGTAACAGCATGAATATAATCGCAAATATAAGTGATGGTTTTTCAAAGAAATCGATGAATGATGACCTTCGCATTGCATTCAAACCTTATTTAGAGAATACGCAAAAATTTTTAGACCAAGCAACGAGTATTGCAAATGATATGGCAAACGGAAATCTCACATCAGTAAAAGATAAATATACATTATATGAGTCACTATTAGAAAAAATGGACGCGACAGAAAATGATTTCCAAAAGGTTTTAGACAAAAGTTTAAAACATGAAGGAGATCTTATACATTCTAGAGTTTATCGATCAACGATTATTATTTGGGTGATGGGTGTGATTTTTATAACAGCAGTTGCCATTGCTTTTTGGATTTCCAAAAAGACAATCATATCACCATTAAAACGTTCAACAAAGAGCTTAAACACTATCATTCAGAAACTTGAAAATAGTGAAGGTGATCTAACAGTTCGCCTTGAATATCAATCTGAAGATGAAGTTGGGCAGATGGTTAAAGGCATTAATCATTTTCTAGATACATTACAAAATGTCATGATAGCCATTAAAAATGGTTCAACTTCGATTTATCAATCTACCGAAAATGTTCGTAACCAAATATTCGCTTGTAAAGACTCTACATCTAGCATTTCTGCTAGATTGGAGGAATTAACCGCTAGTATGGAAGAAATAAGTAGTACCATTCAGACTTTCAATTATGGCGCTGAAAAAGTTTTATCTGCGTCCAATGAAATCGCTAATGATGGTAAAGAAAATTTAAGCCATATTAGCAATGTAGTTGAACAGGCAGAAGAATTTCAAGTTCAAATGATAAATAGTAGAAAACAGGTAGACGATGTTCTGAAAGATATTCACAAATCAATGAATTTGTCTATAGAGAATAGCCGCTCAGTAAAAAGAATAAATGAACTCACGGTAAATATTTTAGAGATTTCGAAACAAACGAACTTACTTGCATTAAATGCATCCATTGAGGCAGCTAGAGCAGGAGTGTCAGGTAATGGATTTGCAGTAGTTGCGGAGGAGATTAGGAAACTATCAGAAAGTACAGGAGAGATAGCAAGTCATATTCAAGGAATAAATACAATTGTCATTCAGTCCGTAGATGATTTAGTTATGAATGCGAGAAAACTGATGACCTATTTAGACAAAAAGGTGATACCTGATTATGGTCTTTCTGTTCAAATTGCAAATAAATATAAGGAAAATAGTGATACAATAAACAATATGTTAATTCGCTATCAAGAGAAGTCCGATGATTTGAAGGAAATCGCAAATAATATGGCAGAAGGTATTCAAGAAATTTCATTAGCCATTGATGAAAGTGTTAAAGTAACGGTTCAATCAAGTGACGATACTTCAATGTTATTAAATTCGATCACGTTAATTTCTGATGAATCTTCGAGAAATTGGGAAACTGTCGATGATTTAAATAGACAGGTTGATAAATTTAAAAAAGTTGAATTGGATCCATTCGAGGAACTTTCTAAATGAGCTTTTCTTTTTATAGTTTTGTCCCTTTTTATTACTGATATTATATCGATATGCACCTCCTATCATTTATTACTGGAGGTGCTTTTTGTGATGAACGGTTAAATCATTTTGAATTTGTTGATAGAGATAAACGGAGAATATTGAGTAGATCAACCCCAATTTGTCACTACTACAGTTTGGTGGACCTAAAAAGAAAACGCTTTTACAGTTTGTGCGAAAAAACATACAGTTTATGCAAGTAAAATTTTTAGGAATAAATCTATGTTACTATAAAAATGTTAAATATGAGAAAGGAAAGGCTAGCCTAAAAGAACTGGAATATTTTTTTAAAAAATGAAGTCGCTTTATTTTTTCATAAAGCAGAATCAAATCATTTCGTTCTTTATTCATATTATCTTTCACATATTTAGAGTGCTTTAACTAGTGAGGAGGAGTAAGTACATGGGTAAAAAGAAGAATAAGAAAAGATCTCGCATAATTTGGAGGTCAGTACTATCTGTTTTACTGGTAATAGCCATCGGAGCAAACATTGCATTATATCATTTTTCTGATGTTATCTCGGCATATTTTTCTACCATAGATATGGATAGTAAGGAAGCAGTTGCTGCACGTGAATCTTCCACGAAATTAGCGGAAAAAATATCGGACGAAGGTGTTGTGCTTCTTCAAAACAATGATAACACTCTTCCAATTCAGACCTCAAAAGAAAATAAGACGAAAGTAAATGTATTTGGATGGAGTTTTACAAACCCAATTTATGGTGGTACGGGTTCAGGTGCTTCAGATGCCTCTACTGCTGTCACACCAAAAGCTGGTCTTGAAGCGGCTGGATTTGAAGTAAATGATGAATTATATAATGACTATGTTTCAACTCGTAGTGAAAGACCTTTGGTAGGGATGGATGGCCAAGATTGGACAATACCAGAACCAGATCCTAAAGAATTTTATACAAATGAAAGAATGAAGCAAGCAAAGGATTTTTCTGATACTGCTATTATCTTTATTGCACGTTCTGGTGGTGAAGGTGCCGATCTTCCGACAAGTTTAGATGGTAAAGATACTTTTGATCCTAAAGGAGGACCATTTGGCGCTTCTGGTGTAAGATACGGGAATAAAGATGACCTTGATGCAAGTAAGCATTACTTAGAATTAAGTAATCGCGAGAAAGGTATGATTGAAGCAGTTACAAAGAATTTTGATAATGTTGTTCTAGTTGTAAATAGCAATAATACTTTTGAGCTTGGTTGGCTAAAAGATTACAAACAAATAAAAAGTGTGATTAATATTGCTGGACCAGGACAAAATGGATTTGCATCACTTGGAAAAGTTCTTTCTGGTCAAGTTAACCCGTCTGGAAGAACTGTAGATATTTATACAGCCGATTTAATGAAAAACCCTGCAATGAGTAGTTTTGGAGATCAGTATTATGTAGTCGAAAATGGAGATAATTCGTATTCAATCGCTACTGATAAACAAAAAGTGAATTTAAATTATGTTGATTATAAAGAAGGGGTTTATTTAGGATATCGTTTCTATGAAACAGCTGCTCAAGAGGGTGCGATAAACTATGATGAAGAAGTGGTGTACCCGTTCGGTTATGGTTTAAGTTACACAGAATTTAGTCAAGAAGTTGTTCCTAATAGTTTAGTTTGGGATGATGAAAATATTTCTGTTGAGGTAAAAGTTACGAATACGGGTTCATTAGAAGGAAAAGAAGTTGTTCAACTATATTATTCAGCACCTTATACAGGGAAGATTGAAAAACCTTCTGAAGTCCTTGCAGCATTTGCCAAGACAGGCGAGATTAAACCGGGTGAATCAGAAACTGTTAAGCTATCATTTAAGGTAGAAGATATGGCTTCTTATGATTCAAATAAAGTTTTTACAAGTAATGGTGGATATGTTCTAGAAGCTGGTAAATATAATCTAATGATTATGAAAGACTCCCATGAAAAAATTGCCGATGTAGCTTCAAAAGAACTCACGCAAGTAGTCTATGATAAAGATGGTCGTTCTTCTGATAAGCAAGTTGCAGTCAATCAGCTTGATAACGAACTGACAGGAGATGGAAGTTTAACAACTGTTCTTTCCAGAGCCGATGGTTTTGCTAATCTAGATAAGGTAATTACACAAGATAAATCTTATACGGTTAAAGATGCTGATGGCAAGACGAAGACAGTTACAGGAAAATTAATAAAATCAGATTTTGTTAATTTCATAAACGGTAAGCGCTATGATATTCCAGAAGATACTCATGAAAAAGCACCTGTAACAGGGGCAGATAATGGAAAAGTACTTAAAGAATATGCTGGTGTTGATTATAATGACGAAAGTTGGGATAAATTACTTGATCAATTAACGGTTGATGATTTAATGAATATTACAACTCTCGGAGGATATAGAACAGTTGAAATCGAATCTGTCGGTAAACCAGCTACGTTAGATTATGATGGACCAGCAGCAATTAATAATATGAATATGGCTGCGAATGGACAATCTGGTATTGCTTTTCCTGCAGAAGTTATGCTTGCTTCAACATGGAATGTAGAACTAGCAAAACAAATGGGTGAAAGTATTGGGGCTGAGGCACAAGCCTACGGAGTAACTGGTTGGTATGCTCCTGCTATGAATATTCATCGTACTGCATTTTCTGGAAGGAATTTCGAATATTATTCAGAAGATGGTTATCTATCTGGTGTGATGGCAGCAGCTGTTACAAAGGGATATCAAAGCACTGGTGGATATGTTTATATGAAGCATTATGCTTTAAACGACCAAGAAACGAACAGAAATAATGGTGTATTAACTTGGGCTGATGAACAAACTGTACGTGAAATCTATTTAAAACCATTTGAAATTGCCGTTAAAGAAGGTGGAGCAAATGCAGTGATGTCTTCCTTTAACAGTATTGGTAATACGTGGGCAGGTGCAAGTTCAGCGTTATTAAAAGAAATACTTCGCAATGAATGGGGATTCACAGGTTTAGTTGAAACAGACTTTTATATGATAAACGCCTATCCATATATGGACTTTGAATTAGGTGTACGAAATGGTAATGACTTATATCTAACTGGTGCTGCGCCTGTTGGTGTACCAGAAGTTAATAAGGATAGTAAAGATACTTTATGGGCAATGAGAGATGCTGCACATAATATCTTGTATACCGTTGCAAATAGTAGTGCAATTGATAGTCCAATGAGTTCAGAAACTCCTACCTGGATTAAAATCACGATTGGTGTTGACGTTCTTGTTGCTTTTGGTATCGGAATTGGTTTCTTCTTAACTTTCCGTAAAAGTAAGAAGAAAGGTGAAGTAGAAGCAGCGTAAGTTTTATCAAAATCACATCATTTAATTTAAATATTAATTACAGCGGTACTTTATTTGGAGTACCGCTGTAATAAAAAAGAGGTATTTATTATGAAGTATAAAGAATTAATACAGAAAATGACCCTAGAAGAAAAGGCCTCTCTCATGTCTGGAAAAGACTTTTGGCAATCGGAAAACATTGACCGACTTGGTATTCCTAGTATGTTTCTTGCAGACGGTCCTCACGGGATTCGGAAACAAGCAGCTGCAGCGGACCATCTGGGCTTAAATGAAAGTATTCCAGCAACTTGTTACCCAACAGCTGCAACTGTTGCGAATAGTTGGAATGAGGAACTAGTTGAAAAAATGGGTCAATATCTAGGAAAAGAGGCAGTTGCTCAAAAGGTCAATGTTTTATTAGGTCCAGGGATTAATATGAAGAGAAATCCGTTATGTGGGCGGAATTTTGAATATTATAGTGAAGATCCGTATCTTGCTGGGAAAATGGCAGCCGGTTTGATCCGCGGAATTCAATCAAATGGAGTATCTGCTTGTGTAAAGCATTTTGCGGTAAACAATCAAGAAGAAAGACGGATGGTTATTGATACGATTGTTGATGAACGGACACTTCGGGAAATTTATTTAACAGCTTTTGAAATTGCCATAAAAGAAGGAAAAACGAAAACCGTCATGTCTTCTTATAATATGTTAAATGGAACACATACAAATGAGAATATGCATTTAATGAGAGAAATCCTTCGTGATGAGTGGGGATTCGATGGTGTTGTTGTCACGGATTGGGGCGGTAATAATGACCGTGTTCAAGGTTTACTGGCAGGGAATGAATTAGAAATGCCGACGACAAATGGAGAAACAGATAGAGAAATTATCGAGGCAATTAAAAATGGAGAAATTGCAGAAGAAGTTTTAGACGAATGTGTAGACAGATTACTAGAACTTATTTTCACAACGGAGGAAGTATTTGGCAAACCACATCATGATTTTGATGAAACGGACCATCATCAAATGGCCCAAAATGTTGCGGAAGAGTCAATCGTACTATTAAAGAATGAAGAAAATGTTTTACCACTTAAAAAAGATAAAAAAGTTGCCGTAATTGGAGATTTTGCAGAAGAGGCTAGATATCAAGGAGCAGGGTCATCTATTGTAAATCCAACTAAGCTAAGTCATACGGTGGATTGTTTAGACGATTCGGGTATTAAAATAATCGGATATGAGCCGGGGTTTGAACGCTACGGGAAGAAAAATAAGAAAAAAATAGAAAAGGCATGTGAACTTGCAAGACAGGCAGATGTCGTTCTTTTATATATTGGATTGGATGAAGTAACAGAAGCAGAAGGATTAGACCGTCAAAATATGCAGATTCCTGCAAACCAAGTTGATTTATTAAATGAATTATATGAAGTAAATCCAAATATTGTTGCCGTACTTTCATGCGGCTCTGCTGTCGAAATGCCTTGGATTGATAAGGTAAAAGGATTGGTTCACGGTTATTTAAGCGGCCAAGCTGGTGCAAAAGCGATACTGAACGTTATAACTGGAAAAGTGAATCCATCGGGGAAATTGGCAGAAACTTATCCGCTACACTACGAAGATACACCTTCTTATCATTATTTTCCTGGTAAAGAAGTAAGTGTCGAATATCGCGAAGGTCCTTATATTGGTTATCGCTATTATGATACGGCCGATGTCCCTGTATTATTCCCATTTGGCTATGGATTAAGCTATACAACCTTTTCCTATTCCAATTTATGTGTGAATCAAGATGGAGTCACATTTAACATAACGAATACTGGGAAGCTAGCTGGAATGGAAGTTGCACAACTATATGTTCGTTGTACATCTAAATCGATTTTCAGACCGAATAAGGAATTAAAAGGATTTAAAAAAGTTTTTCTAAATCCAGGGGAAACGAAAACTGTAACCATTTCATTTGATGATAAAACATTTCGCTATTTTAATATTAAAACGAATCAATGGGAAATAGAAATGGGACAATATGAAATGCTAATCGGTGCATCAAGTTCAGATATAAGATTAAAGGATACAATTAATATCCAAGGAACTGAAGCACCACTTCCATATTCAAATGAACAATTGCCATCCTATTACTCTGGCAAAGTAAATAGTGTTAGTAAGAAAGAGTTTGAGCAATTACTTGGAAGAAAAGTTCCTGAATCAAAATGGGATCGTTCTAAGCCGCTTGGGTACAATGACACAATTGCACAGTGTCAATATGCGAAAGGTGGATTTGCTAGATTTGCTTACCACTTAATTAATTTTACCTATTGGTTTTTACGAAAAATTGGTAAAAGAAGTACCGCTAACTTAATTATGATGTCTGTCTATCATATGCCTTTTCGAGGAGTTGCCAGAATGACTGGTGGAATCATTAATATGCCGATGTTAGATGGAATTTTAATGATTGTTAATGGACACTTTTTTAAAGGGGTCAATCATTTTCTAAAGGAAAGGAAGAAAATGATTAAACAATCAAAGATAGAAATTGGGCAGTCAGAAGTAATTAAGGAGATGTAATAATGGAAACAGAAAAAATTAAACAGAAAAAACCTATTGCAGGGATGATAGACCTGTGGGTAAAATATAAAGATAAGCATCCGAATATCGCTCAATTTCTTGTGTTTTTTATGTTAAGCAACGGCATAACCGTTTTGCAATTGGTTCTCATGCCTGTATTTAAAGGGATATTTGGTCATACATCTTTAGTAGATACTAATTTTCAAATTATGCAATTTGGTCATAATTTCGATGGTAGTCCCTATTATGTATTTGATTATGGAGCGGGATCTTTATCTTCCGGTGGTGGTGGAGGTCTTGCCTATTTCCTTGCTGTTCAAATCACGATTGGGATTGCACAAGTTATTAATTTTTTCGCGCAAAGAAATATTACTTTTAAGTCTAATAGTAATGTATGGAAAGCGGCTTTTTGGTACGTAGTTGCCTATATATTAATAACAATTGGTGCCGCAACAGCACAAGGATTCTATAAAGCTCCTATTTATAATTTACTCATGAATACATGGGGATGGGGCAGTGCAGGTGAAACAACTGCCGATGTGATTACAATGATTATTAATAGTGCGATTTCATTCTGGGTGTTTTTCCCAATATTTAAGGTTATATTTAAAAGTGAACCTGAAAAATAGATTTTTGTAAAGGTAGTGTAGATAAATGAAATTATTATCAGTTATTATTCCATGTTATAACTCGCAGGAATATATGAATAAATGCATAGACTCTCTTTTACCCGGGGGAGAAGATGTAGAGTTACTGATAATTAATGATGGATCCCGGGATAACACAGCAACGATCGCCAATGATTATGCTACAAAATATCCGACAATTGTAAAGGTAATACACCAGGAAAACAGTGGACATGGCGGTGCTGTGAATACGGGGATTTGCCATGCTTCTGGAGTCTATCTTAAAGTAGTTGATAGTGACGACTGGGTTGATTATGAGGCGTATACAATAGTATTAAAAAAGTTAAAAATGTTATTAAAACAAAATGCCAACGTTGATATGATAATTAGTAATTTCGTTTTTGAAAAAGAAGGGAAAAAGCATAAGAAGGTTATGAAATACGAAAATGTTTTCCCTCAAGATTCGATATTTACATGGGATGGGATTGGCCAATTTCGTAAAGGACAATATATTATGATGCATTCCATTATTTATAAAACGGAACTACTTAGAGAATGCGGATTAAAACTTCCAAAACACACTTTTTATGTTGATAATCTATTTGTCTATAAACCGCTAGAACATGTTAAGAGAATGATTTATATTAATGCAGATTTCTATCGATATTTTATTGGAAGAGAAGATCAATCTGTGAATGAAAAGGTAATGATAGAAAGAATTGACCAGCAAATTAAGGTAAATAAGCTTATGATTGAACAAGTAAATTTAGCGAATATCGAGAATGAAAAACTTCGCCAATATTTACTTAACCATTTAGAAATTGTAACGGTTATTTCTGCAATTATGCTTATTCGCTCTGGCACTCAAGAGAATCTTAAGAAGAGAACCGAACTATGGAATTATATTAAAAATAAAGACATGGAATTATATCAAAATCTTAGATATGGAATGCTAGGAAAACTGATTAATTTACCAGGTAGAGCTGGACGAAAAATATCTGTTGGTGCCTATAAGATATCCCAAAAAATTGTAGGTTTTAACTAAGAATTTCTAAATGATTTCGGACTTCTTGTGCCTCTCTATGACGATTATAGAGGGCTTTTTTTAGCTAATAGGAAAGTATCAATTTTCACATTTCTACTTTCCTTGTACACTTAAATGAACAAGGAAGCATCTAGCAGCATTACATGAAAGCTGAAAAACTCTTTTTTCTTCGACGAAATCTAGCCTGTACTTTCGCTGAAGGCTCTAACGTCTTTAGTTTTTTTTAGTTGGCATTATCCTAATCATTGAATAGATAAAATGAGTTGTTGTAAAGATCCAAGGGAAGGTGTGAAAGATGGTATGCAATATGATTATTTAATCGTAGGGTCGGGGTTATTCGGTAGTACATTTGCTTATGAGGCTGCAAAACGTAAAAAAAGAGTAAAGATCATTGAAAGACGAGCGCATATAGGTGGAAATATATTTACTGAGGAAATTGAGGGAATTCAAGTACATCGATATGGAGCCCATATTTTTCATACAAATAACAAAGATATTTGGGACTATGTGAATCAATTTGCAGAGTTCAATCGGTACACGAATAGCCCGATTGCAAATTTCAAAGGGGAAATATATAATTTACCTTTTAATATGAACACGTTTAATAAACTGTGGGGTGTTCTAACGCCAGAAGAAGCAAAGAAAAAAATTGAGGAGCAAAAGAAAAAGGCGAATGTTCGTAACCCTAAAAATTTAGAGGAACAAGCTATTGCTTTAGTTGGTACGGATATTTATGAAAAATTAGTTAAAGGTTATACAGAGAAACAATGGGGAAGAAATGCCACAGAGTTACCAGCATTTATTATTAAACGGTTACCAGTACGCTTTACTTATGATAATAATTACTTTAATGATAAATACCAAGGGATACCAATTGGTGGTTATACACAGATTATTGAAAAGATGCTTTCAAATCCATTCATTGATATTGAGCTGAATACGGATTTTATCGATAATAAAAATGAATATATTCGCGAGTTTCCAAAAATTATTTATACTGGAATGATTGATCAATTTTTTGATTATCAATTTGGTGAGTTGGAATATAGAAGCTTACATTTTGAAACGAAAATTCTCAATCAGGAAAATTATCAAGGAAATGCGGTTGTTAATTATACAGATGCTGAAACACCGTTTACTCGAATTATCGAGCATAAACATTTTGAATTTGGTACACAAGCGAAGACTGTCATTACGAAAGAATATCCAAAAATTTGGGAACGTGGAGATGAACCGTATTATCCCGTGAATGATAAAATAAATAATGAAAAATATCGAAAGTATCAAGAATTAGCTAATCAGAGTCCAAATATTATCTTTGGAGGCCGCTTAGGTATGTATAAATATTTTGATATGCATCAAGTGATTGCAGCAGCCTTAAAAGTAGTTAAAAGTGAATTTGGAGAGAGCGAATTGATAGAATAGGTAAATTTTACCTTTATCTAACTTGATTATAGATTGGTAGTTCATCCTTGTAATCTCCCCAAAGACAAATTTTTTATCTTTCCAAAACGAGTGGAGTTTGCTTATAATGACAAGAGTAGACTGAAAGAGTAGGTGTTATTCTATGAATATAAAAGATATTGCAAACATCCGCAAACAATTTAAGCTCGATAACGATCTTCTTAAAGTAAAAGATATTTTTAATGTATATATTCGAAAAGAAAGTAATGAAATTTTCCACCAAGAACATCATCCATTTCCTCTGCTCGACCGGGAACAGCAAGAATTGTTCATGTTAAACTTCAAAAAAGTGTTAACCGGGCAGCTTGATGTGAAATTATTTGAATTAAAATTTCAGGAACACGCCGAGGACCATAGCCGAACGATTCTCTATGACGGCTTGCAAACGGATGATTTAGAAGAGTGGAAAATGAAAATGTTAAACATTGTTGATAAAATGGTTAAAGACGTCCAATACGATTACGATATCGTTATTACGTTTATTCGAGGGGATTACTTTAAACCGACGAAGAAAACGAATGAAGAAACCGATGAAAATGCAAGAGACTCAGTTTATACGCATCCATTCATTTTATGTAGTATGAATCGAACGGAGCAACCGAAAAAATCGCTACTATTTGATTTTGTTGAGATGGAGTTTAAAGCAAATATTGTTGTTGATTCAATTATTAATTTAACATCCCCAATGTCAGGATTTTTGTATCCGTGCTTCACTGAAAATTATACAGATGTAAATCATATCCTCTACTCAGCAGGAAAAGCAAACCAACCAAATTACTATATTATCGAGGATGTATTGAATGCTGAACCAGTCATGACTGCACAAGATGATAAAGCTGTATTTGAGGAAATCGTGAAAGAGGTCGTCGGGGATGAAGTCGATTCATCCACTTTGTCGAATGTGTATGAAGAAATTAATCGGATTATGGAAGAAGATGAGGAACAAGATATTCCAAAATTAGATTATAAAGATGTTGAACAAGTGTTAAAAGTGAGTGGAGTAGACGAAGTAGATACAGAAAAAGTTGAAATGGCTTTTCAAAAAGTCATTGATGATAAAAATTATGAACTAAAGGCAACAAGTATCGTTCCAAAATCAATTAAGATTGAAACAAAGGTAGCAAATATATCCATTTCTCCTCAAGATTTAAAATATGTCAAACAAGTAACAGTTGGGGGCAAACGTTGCATTCTAATTGAAGTAGATGAGGATGCGGTCATTGAAGGATTCAAACTAATTCCTGAAACATTATTAAGTTAAATATGGATAAAGTCGATTTCGGCAAGTATAATGGCTTGTCGATTTTTTTATGTGATGGACCTATCGATTAACTGGGTAGTGAAAGTTCACTATGCGGGGGATAATTTGGATGAGGTTAGTCCTTTACCATCCCTTTGAATCTACCTGTCTTTTTTTACATTTCAATTATATAGTCAGTTCGTGCTCGTTTTTTGCATATAGCCTAATAATTATGTAATGGTAGATCCCGTCTGTCAAATACCCATTATTGTTAAGGTTTATTGTGATATAATAGAACCCTGAGGTGATTTCATGGAAATATGCGGAGTGAAATTTACGGATCGGAAACAATTTGAAGCGGTGAAAGCAAGCCTTCATTCATCTATGATTGAAGGCTTTATACCAACAAAAGAAAGTGTTGAACATATTAAAGCCGTGCTTGATGGTAGAATGACAATAGAACAATTAGCTGAATATCATAGACAGCATGAGAAAAATATGAACATAAATAAGGATGCTTTTTCTAACTGACGGAAAAGCATTTTTATTTTTGAGGTAAAGAAAATGAACCTTTCCGATAAACATTTTGATGTTAAAAATAATGTGCTGAAAAATAAAACCGGTTTAAGAAGTAGTAGTGAATTAGAAACTTTTGAAGCAAAGGCTACAATTATCTGCCTAGCTCAACTTAGGAACAAGAAAATAGATAAAAATTTGTCTATGATGGAGTTAAAAGAAATTCACAAATTCGTGTTTCAAGATGTGTATGATTGGGCGGGAGAATATCGAACTGTCGATATTTATAAAGGGAATACATCTTTTATACCTTGTCAATTTATTAACAATGCCGAAGAACAGCTGAATCAATCACTTTAACTTTATCTAAACAACAAAAATAACTCCAAAGAATTCGTTTGCAAAGAGTTAGGGAAAATCTTATGTGATTTGAATTATATGCATCCTTTTAGAGAAAGAAACGGAAGGACACAGAGGGAATTTATTAGACAGTTGGCTGATTTAAAAGGCTTCTTATTAGATATCACCCCAAGTAATGATTTGTATATGATTGCATCAATAAAAGACGATGAAATAGTCATGTATGAAGCGTTAAAAAAAGATATAAAAAGTAAAAAATAATCGTTCAAGTTTATTATTTGAATTTAAACAAAGAATATGTATACAATTGGTCGCAATATGACAAAATCAAAATAGTTGGAGGAAAGTTACCTATCCAAATATGAATGTAAAGTGGTTGTAGTCATGAAAAAATTCAAGAATAAACTTATAACATTAATGAAATTTGCGACTGTTGGTGCAGGAAATACACTAATTGATTTTTCGACATTTTTTCTATTAACAGCAGTTAGAACCCCTTATCTTCTTTCACAAATCATTTCATACACAGCTGGGATGGTTAATAGTTATCTTTTTAACCGATCGTGGACATTCCAAGTGAAGCAAAAAATAAATATGCAAGAAGTCATGCGTTTTTTTTTAATCAACTTAGCTGCATCCAGTACCGCCTTTTGTTTGATTTATGTTTTTCGAGATAATTTTGGATTTTCTCTTTTAATTAGTAAAATTTTAGCTACAGCCGGTGGAACGTGTATTAATTTTATTGGTAGTCGTTTCTGGGTCTTTAGACCGTCTTTGGAAGATTGAATATGAATATACAGAAGGGAGTTTTTCTTTTGGAACTCCCTATTTTTTGCTACAAGGAATGCTTCGGCAGCATGAACGCACAAAAGAAAAATAGTTTTTTCAGCGAACTACGGCTCTTAGTTGCCTTAAGGTTGTTCTTAGATAAGAAGTATAAAAATTCGTCCCGTACGTAATCTGGAAACTGTGACAAGGCTAGCGTCTGTTTAATCTAATCTAATCTAGAGCACTTACAAACAACCTTTTATATCACAATCATACGTTTAAAGCTTATACCTAATCTTTTCGTATCTATTTTAAAAAATTGGGTATATTAAGAAGTACAAATGTTATGAAGGAAAACCGATAACAAATTGTTTTTTACGTTAAAATCGTGCGATGCTCTATTTTTTTATGAAAACCCTTTAATAAAAGCTTGACCATCTTCTATACATATGATATATTTTGGTTATGAAAACGTTTGCCCTAAAAATCTAAATCTCTTAAATATTATCTTTTTGATTTTACATAACGGAAATTATACTATTCCTTAATCTATATGAATTTGTAAAGAGAATAGCTAAAAAGATAGTAGAGTTTAGAAAATTATTTAGCAAGCTTATCTTTGTTTTCAAGGCAAACGCTTTCGTAGGTAAGATCATATAAATATAAAGGGAGGTCTATTCAATGAACAAAAAGTGGTTTATGGTATTTTTTGCGATGATCCTTACAATTGGGATTCTTGCAGGCTGCTCTGGTGGGAAAGATGAATCAGCTGGTGGTGACTCTAAGTCTGATGGAAAAGGTTCTGTATATTATCTAAACTTCAAACCAGAAATTGCTGATCAAATCGAACAAATGGCTAAAGACTTTGAAAAAGAAACAGGTATTAAAGTAACAATGACAACAGCTGCTGGTGGTACGTATGAATCCACATTAAAGGCTGAAATTTCTAAGTCTGATGCACCAACTATTTTCTTCATTAACGGACCAATTGGTTATCAAAACTGGAAAGACTATACATTAGATTTATCTGACACGGATCTTAACAAATGGTTATTAGATAAAGATTTAGCTATTAAAGGTGAAGATGGTGGTGTTTACGGTATTCCAATCGCTGTTGAAGGATATGGAATTATCTATAACAAATCAATCATGGGAAAATATTTCGCTTCTCCTAAAAAATCAACTGATTATAAATCAATGGACGAAATTAAAAACTTTGATGCTTTAAAAGCAGTAGTAGAAGATATGACAAAATTAAAAGGTGAATTAGGTATTGATGGTGTGTTCTCATCTACATCACTAGCTTCAGGGGATCAATGGAGATGGACAACACATACAGCAAACTTACCAATTTACTATGAATACAGAGATAAAAATGTGAAAGAACTTGATAAAGTTGATTTCACTTATGCAGATCAATATAAAAATATCTTTGACCTATATATAAATAACTCTGTAGTGAAACCAACATTACTTGGAAGTAAAACAACTGATGATTCAATGGCTGAATTTGCTTTAGGAAAATCTGCAATGGTTCAAAACGGTAACTGGGCTTGGAACCAAATTTCAAA
Source organism: Bacillus andreraoultii (assembly GCF_001244735.1). Lineage (GTDB taxonomy): Bacteria > Bacillota > Bacilli > Bacillales > Caldibacillaceae > Caldifermentibacillus > Caldifermentibacillus andreraoultii. The sequence continues at coordinate 150,709 of NZ_LN868935.1, read as the reverse complement.
TGTTGACGGTAACGTAGTAAAAGCTGAAGATATTGGATTCTTACCAATTTACACAGGGGTTAAGGGTGAAGAAAAACAAGGTCTTGCAATCGGTACTGAAAACTACTTAGCAATTAACGCAAAAGCTTCTAAAGAAGACATCGAAGCTTCTAAGAAATTTATTGATTGGATGTTCAACTCTGAAAAGGGTAAAGATTACGTTGTAAATAAATTTGGATTCATCCCAACATTCAGTACTTTTGGTGATGATGAAATTCCAACAGATCCATTAGCACAAGCAGTAATCGCGGACATGAACAATACAGATACAACAGCTGTTGACTGGAATTTCGTTTCATTCCCAAGCGAAAACTTTAAAAATGAGTTTGGTAATTCCTTATTACTTTACGCTCAAGGTCAAGAAAAATGGAACACTGTTGTAGATACATTTATTAAATCTTGGGAATCTGAAATGTCACTTAAGAAATAAAATAACATTTTAATCTAAACAATGGTCTTCCTAGGTGATTGAACTAGGAAGACTATTTTAAAGAGAATAGCTTCCTATTTATAAATGACAGGATTTTTTTAAAACCTAGGAATATTTGTGAAGCGTTAAACTAATAGAAGAGTGTGGTGAATTTTACCAATGAATAGATCACTAAAAAAATATTTCCCAATCTTTGCTTTACCGACAATTTTAGCATTTACGATTGCATTCATTATTCCATTTTTTATGGGGCTTTATCTATCTTTTACTCAATTCAATACAGTTACAGATGCGAAATGGATTGGCTTGCAAAACTATATTACAGCATTTACTCACGATACTTCATTTTTAACATCACTATGGTTTACGGTTAAATTTACTATCGTGTCCGTTATTACAATTAACGTACTCGCTTTCCTTCTTGCACTTCTACTCACAGGTGCAATTAAAGGAACGAACTTATTTAGAACTGTATTTTTTATGCCAAATTTAATTGGCGGAATTGTTCTTGGTTATATTTGGTTATCAATTATTAATTCATTCCTATATAACTTTGACTTAACAATTACTTTTGATGCAAAATATGGATTCATGGGTCTTGTAATTATGATGAACTGGCAATTAATTGGTTACATGATGATTATTTATATTGCAGGTATTCAAAATGTTCCGGTTGAATTAATTGAAGCAGCGAAAATCGATGGGGCAAGTAGGTTCCAAATATTAAGGAAAGTAACATTACCTCTCGTTATGCCTTCAGCAACGATTTGTTTATTCCTTACCTTAACAAACTCCTTTAAACTTTTTGACCAAAACTTAGCGTTAACGAACGGAGCACCTGGAGAATCAACAACAATGGTTGCACTAGATATTTACAAAACGTTCTACAGTCGGATGGGCTGGGAAGGTGTTGGTCAAGCGAAGGCGGTTGTTTTCTTCCTTGTAGTTGGAATTATTGCGATTACTCAAGTTGTATTAACTAGACGCAAGGAGGTTGAAAACTAATGGATTCAGCTAAGAAAAAATCAAGAAATTTGATGATAACAGGTTTATTATTTATCCTTGCTCTTGTCTTTTTAGCACCGATATTCCTAATTTTTATTAACTCATTTAAAGGGAAACTATATATTAGTGAGGATCTTTTTTCATTACCAAATTCAACCACCTTTGTCGGATTAGAAAACTATATTCGAGGAATTAATACAGTTAATTTTTGGAATAGCTTCGGTTTATCATTATTTATTACCATATTTTCTGTTATCGTTATCGTTCTTTTAACAGCGATGACAGCATGGTATATCGTTCGAGTGAAAAGTAAATTTACAAACTTTTTATATTATATGTTCGTTTTCTCGATGATTGTTCCATTCCAAATGGTGATGTTTACATTAACTTGGTTTGCAAACCGTCTCCATTTAGATAATCCAGTTGGAATTATTCTCGTTTATCTTGGATTCGGTGCAGGACTTTCTGTATTTATGTTTACGGGATTTGTTAAAGCCATTCCGCTTGAAATTGAAGAAGCAGCGATTATCGATGGATGTGGACCAATTCGTACATTCTTTATGATTGTCCTTCCAATGTTAAAACCAACAGCTGTAACAGTTGCCATTTTAAACGCAATGTGGATTTGGAATGACTACTTACTTCCATACTTGTTACTTGGAACAAACTACAAAACGATTCCGATTGCTATTCAATATTTACAAGGTTCTTACGGTAATACAGATTACGGTTCACTTATGGCATTACTTGTATTGTCAATCTTACCGGTTATTATTTTCTATCTATCAGCTCAAAAACATGTTATTAAAAGTATTACAGCAGGTTCTGTTAAAGGTTGATTCTGTAAAAAGGATTGTTGGGAATTATTCGCAACAATCCTTTTTTAGTTAATAGGAAAGTATAAATTTTCCAATTTTTACTTTTCAATACAGATAAGCGTACAAGGAAGGCTCTAGCAGCATTACATCCAGCAGAAAAAACTTTTTTTGCGGCGAACTCTAGTCCCTTGGTTGCCTAAAGTCTCTAGCGTCCCTGAGGTTTCTTTATGCTACTAAACCATATTAGATTGTCGTTTAATCGTACTTTTTATCAATTGGGCATTTATAACTCTTCTAGATGACCGTTTGACCAAATTGTTTAACTATGCATGTTTTCACATGAAATCAATTTCTGTATCTCAGTTTTCTTCCTTAACAAGCTCCTAATAAAAGTGATTACGAGGCGATATTCATCTTTTCTGCAACAAACTTGTATACAAATTGAAAATCAACATCCCCATTTTTATATAAGATTTCAGCACGTTTAATTTCCGCCTCAGCTAAAGGTGATTTTCTTTCCACTTCTCTCAAAGTAATGGCACCGTTTAATAAATCTAATGCGAACTTCTTTAATTTCTCATTCGTTGATTGATGTAATACGTATGATATAAAACTAATCCGATCCATTTCATACACCCCTCAAAATTTGCATTTACTATATATTTCTACTAAACTAGCAATTTTCCTTTAAAAATTTGAAATATTTCGCTTATAAATATCTACATATTTCTACATAAATCGGTTTATTTGGTAGAAGTGGTCTATAAGCCGAAAATGATGAAGATTCCGCGAAAACTGGTTCATAGAAGGGTTCTATGAGCCGAAAATGATGGAGATTCCGCGAAAACTGGTTTATAGAAGGGTTCTATACGCTCGAAATTTGGTAAGTTCAGTGAAAATGGGCTGGAGTAGTGCTATGAAGAAAACGATGAGGATTCCGTGAAAAGTGGTCGAAAAAATAACAAAGGCAAGCGAAATGTTGGAGTGATTTGTTAGAGAAAGAAACAAGATTCATAAAAATGCTACTGTTTCACATAAGTACATTTTTGAAAAAGATTGGTATTCTGATTAAAAAAAGACCTATCCAACTTAAGAATAGGTCCTAATCTTTTTACATAGATTGCTCATCTTTTAATGTAATTTCCTCATCATCCCAACATTCAACTTCACCGATATGTGGTACATTATTTTTATTAAATACAGGATCCAGTCCTTTTTTACGCTGATCTAAATAGTCGTAAATAACTGGTTTTGCTACTTTCCACAACATAAGAATAGCGACTAAGTTAATTAATGCCATAATTGCCATAAATAGGTCTGCTAAATCCCAAACAAATTTCACTTTAGCGACAGATCCAAACATAACAAACGCAACAGCGAGAATACGGAAAACCGTCAATGCTGTTTTTGATTCTTTAATAAAACCGATGTTTGTTTCCCCGTAATAATAGTTACCGATAATCGTGCTATATGCGAACATAAGAATCGCTATTGCTAAAAATATACTAGACCAATCACCAAGATTATCAGCTAGTGATAGTTGGGTTAAATTAATAGATGCTGCGTCGGCTTGTAAGTATGCATCACTAAGTAAAACAATAGCCGCTGTTGATGAACAAACAAAAATTGTATCAATGAACACCCCAAGAGTTTGAATTAAACCTTGTTTTACTGGATGGGAAACGGCGGCCGTTGCAGCAGCATTTGGAGCAGAACCCATCCCTGCTTCATTAGAGAAAAGTCCCCGCTTGATTCCGTTCATAACGGCAGCACCAACCATCCCAGAAAAAGCTTCTTCCAAACCAAAGGCAGATTTCACAATTAGCATAATTACATGCGGAATTTCCGTTATGTTCATAAAAACAACAACAAGAGCAACGCCAATATAAACGATTGCCATCACTGGGACGATGACTTGAGTGACATGAACAATTCGTTTTAATCCGCCAAAAACAATAATTGCTGTCAACAGCGATAAAATAATACCAAGAACAATTCGATTAATCCCAAAACTTTCCTCGAATGCAATCGTTATTGTGTTTGCTTGCACGGCATTAAAAACAAATCCATACGTTAAGGTAATAACAACCGCAAACAAAATTCCCATCCAACGTTTATTTAACCCTTTTTCCATATAATAAGCTGGACCACCTCGGAAACCGTGGCGATCTTTAACTTTATATACTTGGGCTAGGGTACTTTCGATTAAAGAAGAAGCTCCACCAATAAGGGCAATGATCCACATCCAAAATACAGCACCAGGTCCACCGAGAGCGATGGCAGTAGCAACTCCCGCAATATTCCCAGTTCCAATCCGAGATGCTGCAGAAATTGTAAATGCTTGGAATGAAGAAATACCTATTTTTCCATTTGAATTTATCGTAGCCTTTTCTGTCAATAATCGAAACATATCAGGTATTAACCGGAACTGGATAAATTTTGTTTTAATCGTAAAAAATAGCCCAGCTCCAACGAGTACAATAATAAGAACATAAGAGTAAAAGAATTCATTTATTTTTCCTAAAATTTCAGTTATTTCCATAACTTACCTCCAATCTCAAAGTCTAAGGCGCATTTGATTTGTTAACTTGGTAAAGTAATAAATGTAGGTATAAATTTGAGGGAAAGTTGAAAGATTAATATACTAATTTTCTTATATATTTTACTAATATATCTTAAACAAAGTAATTTTGTAAAGTAATTTATAGTGGTAAAACCGATGAATCCATACAATGTAAAATGAAAAAGCCTTAGTACGGTTGTTTAGAATATGTACTAAGGTATATCAATCTTATAGCAGTTTCACCTACTGTTTTATTTTATTGTACCTTGTTTATACTTTTACCGGTTTCCATGACATGTACCTTTCTATTTAGCTTTACGTTTCCTTTCCAAGATAAATAGGTTCCAATTCGAATTAGCTTTTCGAAAGGCCCCATTTTCCAATGTTTTAAATAAAAATAACTAGCTATCACTTGACAGGAGAAAATAAATAGTGCAAGAAAAGTAGCATTAAACACACCTAGTTTACCAAAAAGCCCCAATCCATAACCGTAAAAAATCGTTGTACAAATGACTGATTGCATTAAATAATTCGTCATCGATATTCGGCCAACATAATCAAATACGGTAAGCAAGTTTTGTTCAGACTTCGTGTAAAAATAACTAAATAAAAAAATATACCCAATGGCAAGGATTGGTCCTCCTAGTGTAATGAATCCAAAATTGCCCGAAAAAGGGATTGAAAATTGCATGCTTTTCAACAGTAGTCCAAGGGTAATAAAGACGATTGCCCCATTCCGGTAATTCTTCCTCTTCAATATAGGCGTAGCAAACCAACCGCTTTTTGCCGCATACATGCCAAACAACAGCATTGGGCATGTAATAATCGGAGTGAATAAAAAGATGATAAGGTAAAAAGCATCTGGCATGTCATATGGATCTTCACCACTATTGCGAAATTCAACCGTATCCCAGTATGTTCCATTCGCGTAAACATCCTTTTCCTTTTCAATATAAGAGGATAATTTTTCCATATCTTCCGGTGTATCTTCTGCTGGTAAAAAACTAAAAAGAGAAGTAAGCAAAAATAATACAACTGCCCAAATGATAATCGTCTTTTTCTTCCTGTTTACAAACATGAGCATCATTAGACCTGTAAACCCGTAAGAGAATAAAATATCACCTTCCCAGACAAAGATTGAATGGAGGAGACCAAAAACTAAGAGGAGTAGATATCGGCGGAATAAATGGCATTTTACTCTTTTTTTCGTCCGCTCTAACTTATCTTTTAACATAATAATTGAATAGCCAAATAAAAATAAAAAGATTGGCATAAAACTAGACTCAACAAAAACTTTCACCCATACGTACATGAACCGATCCCAAGGACGTAATAATTCGATTTGTTCCATTCCATAAATTCCATATTGGAAAATTAACATATTCGCTATTAAAATCCCAAGCAAACTGAACCCACGTAATCCATCAATTAGATGTATTCTTTTATACAATTTATTTTCATCCTTTCCGTATATGTGTAAGATAAAAATAATACAGTGAGTTTTCTATGGTTCAAATAATGGTTGAACAGAACATAAACTTTTTTCAATTTGGTAAACTGCTGGTAAACTTTACATGGTAAAACAGTATATAGAAGGGTATGGAGAGGGGAACAACATGGAAATAGCAAGTATATTAATTATTGATGATGAAAAGGCTATTGTGAAAATGGTAGAGATCATGTTAAAAAAAGAGGGATTTTCTAAAATATTCACAGCACACACAGGTCAGGAAGCAATGAAATTATTAGAAAATCACAAGTTTGATATTATTATTCTTGACGTGATGTTGCCGGATGGGAATGGATTTGAATTATGTCCGAAAATCCGTGAAAAGACGAATGCGTATATCATATTCCTTACTGCAAAAGTTTCCGATTTAGATGTCCTAACTGGTTTTGCCACCGGGGGAGATGACTATGTGACGAAACCGTTTAATCCATTAGAAATTGCCGCGAGAATTAAAGCGTATTTACGAAGAAGGGGAAATGGAGAAAAATTGAGACAACCTTTAGAAAATAGGAGATATGACTTTGGTCGATTTATATTAGATGAAGAGAAAGGAGAATTAATTGTTGACGGGAGAATTATTCCGTGTCCGACACAAGTTTTTCTTTTATTACGCTATTTTTGTAAATACCCAAATATCGTACACTCGAAAGCAAAATTGCTCGATGCGGTTTGGGGATTTGATCATTTTGTTGATGAAAATACGGTTTCTGTCCATATACGAAGAATTAGAGAACGGATTGAAGAAGATCCTAGTCAACCGAAAGTATTATTAACCGTACGTGGATTAGGCTATAAATTAGTAAAAGGAAATGAAAAATGAGAAAGTTAAAGTTCCGGTTATTTATTAATTTTGCAACCCAATTTATTTCTGTCGGTATTTTAATGGTTGTCGTTATTTTCCTAACGTTATTGGTTGTTGTTTATCATTTTGTTGAAAAAGAGTCGGAACATAATTATTATCAAGTACTCTTGGAAGATATTAGTACAGATACGGATTCACTCGTACAATTGGAGATGAGCGATGGATGGAAGGATAATATCCAAAAAGAAGACATCTGGGTACAGATTGTTAATGAGGAAGGAGAAGTTGTGGATTCTGGAAATGTACCAAATGATATTCCGAAATCATATCGTTTAAACGACCTAGAAAAAATGAAGAAAACAAAGGAGTTAAACGGGTATACATTATATTTTTATTTAGAAACATTTTACAAAGAACCGTATTTATTTATTTTAGGTCATAAAGATGAAGCAAATCGTGTGATGAATGAACTTATAGATAAATATCATGTCAATGGATTGACTAAAGAAGAGGATCGGAAAGATATTGAACAACTACTTGCAAACGTACATGGTTCTCTAGAAGTATATCAAGACCATCAATTACTAGTGAAAATCGGCGAAAATTATGATAAGAAGGAAAAACCATTAGATGCGTTTTTAAGAGAAGCGGCCCCAAATATGTTTTCAACAAAGCGATTAACGTATGAGAATTCTGAAGCGAATACATTATGGGTTCTTCATACACCAAATGATAAGAAGAAACAAATTCAACTGGACTCTTACAGGGAGTTTATTTTGACTCTTGCAATAACAGGAGTAGTTATATTATTGATTACCATTGCTATCTCTGTTTGGAACGGATTTCGATATGGAAACCCATTGTTTATTTTTACAAATTTATTAAGTCGAATGGGAAATGAACAGTACGAAGAAGTATTGACAATAAAAGAAAAGAAACTCTTTTATCGAAAGAATGGAAAAATTAAGAGACGATATCGTTTGTATGAAGAAGTATTTCAAGCTTTTTATACAATGGCAGAAAAATTAGCTGCTTCTCGAAAAGAACGGGAACAATTAGAAAAATCGCGACAAGAATGGATGTCCGGTATTTCACATGATCTACGAACACCAATATCCACGATGCAAGGGTATGGGAACTTATTAGAAAGTGGGCAATATGAATGGACGAAAGAGGAATTAGAGGAAATAGGACACACCATTCGAGAAAAAAGTGATTACATGGTAAATTTGATTGAGGATTTTTCACTTAGTTTTCAGTTAAAGAATGATTCGATCAACATTTGTTTTGAAGTTGTTGAAATAAACCAATTTATGAAAGAAATTCTAGATAAGTTTACGCGTGATCGAATGCTTTCTACTTATCCATGTATTTTACAAACAGTAGATGAACCAGTTTTCATTCAAATGAATAAAAGATTGTTTGAGAGAATGATTGATAATCTTTTATATAACGCAATGAAGCACAATCCACCAGGTACAAAAACGGTCGTTACCTTAAGTACGGATGGAATGGAACTAAAGATTAGGATAGAAGATAATGGGGTGGGCATGGATGAAGAAACATTATCACATTTATTTACTCGTTACTATCGAGGAACAAATACAGAGGAAGAAAGTGATGGGACAGGACTTGGAATGAGTATAGCGAAACAAATTGTTGACTTACATAAAGGAATGATTTTCGTTGAATCCAAGCCCAATAAAGGTACGGTTGTGACAATTTTACTTTTAATAAACAAAAAGGAATGAAAATATAAAGAAAAATCGGTATAATCTTTATTATTAGTAGTAAATGCTGATTTCGACTTCGTATCGTTCATTTTATTGGGGGTGAATAGGGTGCCAATTAATATCCCGAAAAACTTACCGGCGGGAGAATTGTTAAGAAAAGAAAAGATTTTTATTATGGATGAAGACCGGGCGAGAACTCAAGATATTCGTCCACTAAATATCCTCATTTTAAATTTAATGCCAGAAAAGGAAAAAACAGAATTACAACTTCTTAGATTACTAGGAAATACTCCGCTACAAGTAAACATTACATTTTTACGAACATCCACATATTTGTCACGAAATGTAAGCAATTATCATTTAGATAATTTTTATACTACATTTCCTGAAGTGAAGAATCGACGCTTTGATGGAATGATTATTACTGGTGCACCTGTGGAGAAGATGGCCTTTGAGGATGTGGACTATTGGAGTGAATTAACAGAGATTATGGCGTGGACGAAAACCAATGTCACCTCTACATTACATATTTGTTGGGGTGCCCAAGCTGCGCTGTATTATCATTATGGAATTGGAAAATACGAACTTCCAAAAAAATGCTTTGGTATATTTAAACATCAATGTTCAGATCCAACGGTAAAACTAATACGCGGTTTTGATGAAGTTTTCAATGCACCACATTCTCGTTATACGGATGTATCCCGTACAGCTATTGAAAACCATCCAGATTTAAAATTGTTGTCTGTTTCAGAGGAAGGGGCACCATTCATTATTATGTCGGAAAGTGGAAAAAACATTATGATTACTGGCCATTTGGAATATGATGCAACAACATTAGCGGATGAATATGTCCGTGACCAAAGGAAAGGTCTTGATACGGACATTCCAAAAAATTACTTTCCAAATGATGATGTTCTAGCACGTCCACTTCACACATGGCGTTCACACAGTTATTTATTATTTTCTAATTGGCTGAATTACTATGTTTACCAAGAGACACCGTATCAATGGTGAATTTTCGGTTTAAAGTTAAGAAGCTACCTTCTCGTGTAAGGCAGCTTCTTATTTTATATATTATAATTTCCCCATAAGCTTATGTTCGTTTTAGATTCTTTAAATTAACAGTTTCTTTAGCCTTATCTATCGACATATCTTTTCTTTTTCCTCGTACTCGTCATCGGTAAAAACACGTGAGCGCGTGATAAAATGTTTATCTTCTAGACTATCAAGTGAAAATGCTGGACCTTCCCCGTCGGTCACATCAATTATTAGTTGCGTATGTTTCCAATAATTGCATTGGCTTTTATGCATGTAAAGCGGTACATTTCCAATGAAACCGAGAAGAATATCGTTTTCACCTATGAGAAAATCACCTTCTTGATAACACATTACTGCAGAACCATCACAGCAACCGCCTGATTGATAGAATAAAATGTTTCTATATTTTTCTTTTAGCATATGGATGAAGTCAAGTGCTTCATCGGTTACATCGACCTGATTCACCATCTTTTTATCTCCTCGTGTATTGTTTAGAAGAACCCTTGAGGTTTACGGTCATAGCTCACGAGTAAGCATTTTGTTTGTGAATAGTGGTCAAGCATCATTGCATGGTTTTCACGACCGATACCAGACATTTTGTAACCACCGAATGCAGCACCAGCAGGATATTTATGATACGTATTGGTCCAAACACGTCCAGCTTGAATAGCGCGACCTGCACGGTATGCAATGTCCCCACTTCTTGACCAAACACCAGCACCTAATCCATACATTGTATCGTTAGCAATTTCTATTGCTTCATCGAAATCTTTAAATGTTGTAACAGCAAGAACTGGTCCGAAGATTTCTTCTTGAAAAATCCGCATTTTGTTATTTCCTTTAAATACGGTGGGTTGGATATAGTTTCCGCCCTCAAGATCTCCACCAAGATGGTTTACATCACCACCGATTAGACATTCTGCACCTTCATCTTTCCCTAGTTGGATGTAAGAAAGAATTTTGTCCTTTTGTTGTTTTGATGCTTGGGCACCCATCATTACTTCCGTATCTAGTGGATTACCAACTTTAATTGATTTTACTCGTTCAAGTGCCCGCTCCATAAATTTATCGTAAATAGATTCTTGGATCAGAGCACGAGATGGACATGTACAAATCTCTCCATTATTTAGAGCGAACATAACAAATCCTTCCATCACTTTATCAAGGAATTCGTCATCTTGATCCATTACATCTTCAAAGAAAATATTTGGTGATTTACCACCAAGTTCAAGGGTTACCGGGATAATATTTTCAGTCGCATATTGCATGATTTGACGTCCAACAGCTGTAGAGCCAGTAAATGCAATTTTAGCAATACGTAGATTTGTAGCAAGAGGTTTACCAACCTCTACTCCATAACCATTTACAATATTAAGTACACCATCAGGAAGAAGATCTTCAATTAATTCCATAAGTACTAAAATGGATACAGGTGTTTGTTCAGCTGGTTTTAAGACGATACAGTTACCTGCTGCAAGTGCTGGGGCAATTTTCCATGCAGCCATTAAAATCGGGAAGTTCCATGGAATAATTTGACCAACAACGCCAATTGGTTCTTGGAAATGATAAGCGATGGTATCGTTATCTAGTTGTGTAATACGACCTTCTTGTGCACGGATAACGCCAGCAAAATAACGGAAGTGATCAATTGCTAGTGGAATATCTGCATTTAATGTTTCACGAACGGCTTTTCCGTTATCCCAAGTTTCCGCAACCGCTAATTTTTCTAGGTTTTCTTCTAGACGGTCTGCAATTTTATTTAAAATAATGGCCCGTTCAGTTGTGGATGTTTTACCCCAAGCATCTTTTGCTGCATGTGCCGCATCAAGTGCAAGTTCGATATCTTCTTTAGATGAACGAGCAGCTTTTGTGAAAGTTTGTCCAGTAACTGGTGTCACAACATCAAAATATTGTCCTTTAACTGGTGCTACCCATTTGCCCCCGATAAAGTTTTCATATTTTTTCTTAAAGTGAACAAGTGAACCTTTCGTATTTGGATTTGCATAGATCATATGTAATTCCTCCCCTTTATAGTATTCACACTTAGAATGCGCTTTCAATTTGGCGGTAGTTTGACCACTATCTTTAACTAGATTAATAAAAGAGTAGGTCCAACTACTACTTAATGCTTGTAAGTCTTTAGAATGCGCTTTCGATATGTGAAATATTCATATTTTTAAATGATTACAACGTAATAATATATTAAAATAATAAAATGCACAAATGATATGCCTATGAAATTTATTTTTATTATTAAGGGGATGTGCGCAGACATTATGTCGATATAAAATAAGTGATTGAAAGATTCACACCCAAAAAGATTATTCAAACATTTTTCGTATTACATATGATACCGAATTTTCTAATCAAACCACCATAAATCGGTATTATTAAAACTTCAAAACTAAAAGATTTATCTGTTTGAGGACTAACCAAATGATAACTATGTTCTATTTTTTTCGAAAATTATCGGCTCTTAATGATATGATATAAGGAGTTGGAAATAGAATCCGTCAAAATAAGTTTGGAGGGATTTTCATGGTTCAAAGGAAAGTGACTGATCATCTTGGGCGTCTTGTGGAATTTTCTTATCCTCCTAAGCGAATCGTTTCCTTAGTACCGGGGATTACAGACACGCTCTTTTCATTAAATTTACAAAAGGAAGTTGTTGGGCGCACACGATTTTGTGTTCATCCAAAAGGTCTTGTCGATCAAGTGTTAAAAGTAGCTGGAACAAAGGATATCAATCTCGAAAAAATTCGCATAGTGAATCCGGATTTAATATTTTGTGAGAAAGAAGAAAATACGAAAGAAATAGTTGATCAGTTGGAAAAGGAGTTTCCTGTTTTTGTTTGTGAAATTCAATCGGTTCACGACGTGTATAAGATGATTGATGATTTAGGTGCGTTAACTGACAGAAAGCGAGAAGCGGAATCATTGCGGACAAAAATTGCACACGGTTTTGATCGACTTCCTCGGTTTTCAGGAAAACGTTTTGCCTATGTTATTTGGAAGAAACCGTATATGGTCGTAGGAAACCATACATATATTGATTCTGTTTTTCAATCAATTGGGTTCGAGAATGCGTTTTCGACCTATGCTGGACGATATCCTGTTGTGACCGAAGAAGATTTTCAAAATGCTAAACTTGATTATCTTTTTTTAGCGAGTGAGCCGTATCCGTTCAAAGATTCGCATCGGGAGGAATTTTTGGATTTTTTGCCAGAGGTTCCAATCAAAATCCTAGATGGTGAGATGTTTTGGTACGGACCCCGAATGGTCGAAGCAGTGAAGTATTTTCAGCGTATACTTAATGAGTTGTAACGTTCTTTTTAAAATGGTTTATTGTGAGAAGGTATGCTTCTCTCGGGAAAACACACCTTTTCACCTTTTTTCTGTGATTATTATAGTGATTCTATTTTATTCATTTTTCTTGTATATAGTGAGAAACTTAGCAAAACAGGCGTATAGAACGAGTATCAAATTTCAAATCAAATCGTTTACTAGAAAAAAACCTCCCTAAACGAAAGGGAGGTGTAAAAAGTTTAATGATGTTGTTTACTCTTTGCTTTTTCAAAGTCTTCGCGTACTTTTTTCAAGAGTGGGGCATCGGTCAATAATCGATGTGCCGTAAATGCAAGTACTTTTGCTCCGGTTAAAAGAGCTTGATCTCCTAGAGGGGATTTCGCTGCTTCACGGAATTCATTTGTATGGCCAATTAATGAATCAGGGCCAATTTTAATATGTGGATGAGCTGTTGGTAACGTATGGCTAATATTTCCTGCATCCGTTGAACCGAGTGCTTTTTTCTCTTCTTTTATTACTTCTTCTCCAAGCCCAATTAATTCTTCTTCTATAATTGAATCAAGTGTAGGATTTAATATAAAGTCTAAGACTTCATTTTGGAAACGTTCAATTTCTACTTTAGCTCCTGTTGCAAGGGCTGCACTTTCTGCAATTTTTCGTACTTTAGTTGATACTTCTTTGCAACGTGCCCAAGTACTTGCACGAATGAAGAAACGCGCGGATGCATATTCTGGAATAATATTTGGTGCGTCTCCGCCATTTGTAATAATGCCATGAATCCGAACATCGCTAGGAAGTTGTTGACGCAGCGCATTAATTCCGTTAAAGAGTAGAATCACCGCATCAAGTGCGTTAATTCCTTTTTCTGGTGAACCTGATGCATGGGCTGCTTTTCCGAAAAAGTGAAAGTCTAACGGATCCACCCCTAACGTAGGGCTCGTTAAGCTAGTTTTTGCTGAAGGATGAATCATTAAGGAAACGTCAATATGATCTGTCAGCCCATGTTTCACAAAGCTTCCTTTTGCTGATCCATTCGGTCCCCCTTCTTCTGCTGGTGTTCCAAAAACGAAAACCTCTCCACCTGTTTCATGAATTACTTCGCCAAGCGCAATTCCAGCTGCAACACTAGTTGTTCCAATAATATTATGACCGCAAGCATGACCAAGTCCTGGTAATGCATCATATTCTGCTAAGAAGGCAATTTTCGGTCCACTAATATGAGAAGATTTCCGAGCGACAAAAGCTGTTTCATGACCGGCGACATTTTTAGTTACTTCAAACCCAGCATTTTCTAAAATCACTGTTAATGTTTGGGAAGCAAAATACTCTTCGTTCCCAATTTCTGGACGTTCATGGATTGCATGACTTGTTTTTATATATAAATCCTTTCCATTTTCTATACTTTCTACGATTTTTCCTCTTTGATTTTCGTAAATATTTGTCATCATCAAATCCCCCTCAATTTTATTTAATAATATCTTGTAATTCATTTATTGGTGTATTAACAACAATTGATCCGCCATTGGTATCTTTCTTCACTGCTTCTTCAACTTCTGGATCATGGTAAATTTCAACGATCTTCTTATAAACTGGATTATCTTTGTCTTCTGTTCTAGCTGCAAAAATATTAATATATGGTTGAACACGTTTATCATTTGGATCCTCTATAAAAATTGCATCTTCATTTGGGACAAAGCCTGCTTGACCGGCAACCCCATTATTGATCACAGATGCTGCGACATCTTCAAGGACACGGGGTGTTTGTTGGGCAGTCATAGGAATAATTTCAAGATTATGTTTGTTTTCTTCAATTCCACTTGGGTCATCAAATAATCCAAAGCCATCTTTTAGTTTAATAAACCCAGCTGCTTCTAATAATTTCAGTGCACGTGCTTGGTTTGATGGGTCATCAGGAATTGCAATTTTTGCCCCCTTTGGTATGTCGGCAACATCTTTATATTTTTCGGAGTAAATTCCCATAGGCGCAATCACCGTTGTTCCAATAGGGACTAGGTCAAGTTTATGTTCTTTTTTAAATTGTTTTAAGAACGCAATATGTTGAAATGAATTTAAATCAATTTCTCCTTGTGCAAGAGCTTGGTTCGGTAACGTATAGTCGGAAAACTCGATTAACTTGATTTCAATTCCTTCTTTTTCCGCTTTTTCTTTTATTAAGTCCCAATACTGACCATCTGAACCGGTTACCCCAATTTTCACTACTTGTTTTTCATCCGCTCCTGTCATACTTGAACAAGCAGATAAAAGAGAAATGAATAAAATTGTAATCAATGATAATAGAAATCCTTTTTTCATTTCATAATCACCTCATATATTTTTTTGGAATAGTAATTGATATTTTTTTCGTTAACGATCGTTGTATGAAAAAATACTCATCATGCAAATACGTATTTTTCTTTAGCCAATAGGAAAGTATAAATCTTTCAATTTCTAGTTTCCAATCCGCTAAAAACACATAAGGAAGACTTCGAGTATTGCATCGCAGCCGAAAAAAGCTTTTTTGGCGAACTCTAGTCTCTTGGTTACCTTGAGGCTCGAGTGTACTTGAGTTTTCTTTATCGTCGTAGGAAAAATCTTGCAAGTGTATTTCCAATCCATTGTGCAAATTGAACTAAAATAATTAAGATGGCAACGGTAACGATCATAACGGATGTATCGAAACGTTGGTAGCCGTATGTCATTGCGACATGACCTAGTCCTCCACCACCAACTGTTCCTGCCATGGCAGAAAAATCAATTAGGCTAATTGTAATAAAAGTTAAGCCTAAAATAAGAGGGCCGATAGCTTCCGGTATAATAATGTCAAAAATGATACGAGTAGGGCTTGCTCCCATTGCTTTTGCAGCTTCAATAATTCCCGGATCAATGGAGACCAGGTTATTTTCCACGACTCTTGCGACAGAAAACGATGCGACGATGGTCATTGGAAATATCGCTGCACCCGTTCCAATCGTAGTTCCGATTACTGTTCTTGTAATTGGAGCAATTGCTACAAGAAAAATAATAAATGGAATCGGTCGAATTAAATTAATAAAGAAATTAAGTAGTGAATAAATGAAGGTGTTTTCGACTAAATTTCCTTTTCGCGTTACATATAAAATGAGTCCTAACGTTACTCCGATGATTGATGAAAACAATAAGGTAAAAAACACCATCGTAATTGTTTCACCTGTTGACTCTATAATTCGTGGCCAAAAAGTATTCCAATCAACCTTCATTTGTTAAAACCTCCTTAATTTGAACATGTTCTTTTAAGGCTTCAAGTACTTTTTTTACATTTTCCTCGACACCTTTCAGTTCCACAATCACATAGCCGAATAATTCTCCTTGAAGATCACTAATATTTCCATTTAAAATATTTACTTCAACATCGTATTTTTTGGCGATTCGAGATAATACGGGTTGTTTTGTCGCAGGTCCTTGAAACGTTAAACGATACAGTTTTGTTATGCCGTTTTGACGTAATTCTTTTAATAACGAATCAGAGATTGTATCATTTAAAACTGAGTTGATAAAATTTTTCGTTGTCTTTGTTTTGGGGTTGGAGAAAATTTCAACAACCGGACCCTCCTCTATTACTCGACCATTTTCCATCACAGCAACACGATCACAAATTTTTCGAATAACATTCATTTCATGTGTAATAAGTAAAATTGTAATGTTTAAATCTTGATTCACCTTTTTCAATAAATGGAGAATTTCACTTGTCGTTTCCGGATCGAGTGCCGACGTTGCTTCGTCACAAATGAGAATTTTTGGGGATGTCGAAAGTGCCCGAGCAATCCCGACCCTCTGCTTTTGTCCGCCTGATAAGTTCTCAGGATAATAGTTTGCCTTATCTTCTAATCCGACAAAGCGAAGGAGTTCGGCAACACGTTTTTTGATTTCTGTCTTTGGAACGCCTGCCAGTTTCAATGGATATGCAATATTTCCATATACCGTTCTCGATGCAAATAAATTAAAGTTTTGAAAAATCATTCCGATATTTTGACGGAGTTTGCGCAGCTCCTTTTCTGACAGACGTTCAATTTCTTGGTTATTGACAATGACTTTGCCAGATGTTGGTTTTTCTAATAAATTTACGAGTCGAAGGAGTGTACTCTTTCCAGCACCACTGAACCCGATGACGCCAAAGATTTCTCCTTTATGAATCGTTAAGCTAATATTTTCGACGGCATGAACTTCACGATCGTTCGTTTTAAATGTTTTACTAACTTGTTCAAACGTAATCATATGTGTGCCCCCACTCTTAAATATAAGTAAACAAATGAACTAACTAGGATATAAATATAATACTTTTTCCATCTCACCTTTTTTCTAAGGCTCTGTTAAAGTTAGCTGTTGATTATTTGATATACAGGAACTTATGTTCTATAATAAGATTATCATTATTAAAGTTGGTGATGACGATGAGAGCAACTGTTATTCTTAAAGCCATTCAAAAACTAAATCCAGCAGAAAAACATCGATTACGAGAATATTTAATTGATGCACTTACAGCATCCTCCTCAACAGGAACCGTTCTTCAAGAAATATCTGAGCGTAAAAACAAGAATGGTTATCGTTGTCCAGATTGTGAATCGGAGCATATTGTTCGGTTTGGAAAATATTCAACTATCGTTGAAGGAGAAGAAGTTAAAAAGCAACGTTATCGATGCAAAGCGTGTAAAAAGACATTTACCGACCTTACACATACAGCTTTATATCGAACTCGTCGTCTTAACCAATGGATGAAGTTTATCGAGTGTATGATAGAAGGATATTCATTACGTAAGTCTGCTGAATTGATTGGCAATGTTACTCACGTCACATTATTTTATTGGAGACACAAGCTCTTATCTTCGTTAAAACAATTGGAAATATCAAACTTTGAAGGTATCGTTGAAATGGACGAGACCTATTTCTTGTACTCAGAAAAAGGACAGAGAAAAATTAAAGATAGAAAGCCCCGCAAGCGTGGTGGTTCTGCAAAGAAACGTGGTATAAGCAATGAACAAGTATGTGTTCTAGTTGCAAGGGACCGTGACAAAATGACTTTTTCACAGGTATTAGGAATGGGTAGATTAACAAAAGAACAATTGGACAAAGCTATCGGTCATAAACTTTCAAGTGAAAATATATTATGTACCGATTCTTGGCGTGCCTTTAAAACATACGCTGCTGAAAAAGGAATGGTTATTTATCAATTCAAGTCTGATGGTAAGGTTCGTACAAAGGGGTTATACCATATTCAGAACGTCAATAATTACCATCGAAGGCTTAAAGGATGGATACAACGATTTAACGGTGTTGCTACTAAGTACCTAAACAATTACCTTGTCTGGTTTCAGGTATTAGAAAGCATTCAACATCAAAGAAATGAAGTCACGATGAATGACTTGATTATTAGAGGGAACTTAACACAAAATTCGGAAACCTTTGATACAATTAGGTTAAATAAAATTGTGATATAACATTGTTTCTTATCCAACGTATCGGGCAGATTAGTGGGAAGAGCTATTACGGTATAAAAGGGGGACAAAAAATGGAAACAAAAAAACTGCCAAAAGTAATACTAAGAGAATTAACTCTTGATGATGTCGAAGACCGATATCAATGGTGTTTAGATAAAGAAGTAACAAAACATTTAAATATGCCAGATAAATATCCACCATTTAGCAGAGAAGAAACTCTAAATTGGATTAAGATGTGCATTGAAAAAACAAATGGATATGAACAAAAAGCGATAGTAACTGAACAGGGTAAACATATAGGTTGGATTGACCTGAAAAACATCGATAAATTAAACAAACACGCCGAATTAGGCATAGCAATAGGTGATAAAAACTATTGGGGAAAAGGGTATGGATTATCTGCGATGCAAGAAATGCTTTTGTGGGGGTTTAATGAATTAGAACTTAACAAGATTTGGCTTAGAGTTGAGGTTGATAATGAAAGAGCCATAAAATCTTATAAACGAATGGGTTATGTCGAAGAAGGTATTTTGAGACAAGACCGATTAAGAAATAAAAAATTTGTTGACCGTTTAAGATTGAGTATTCTTAAAGATGAGTTCTTCAGCAAAAGAAAGTTTTAGTTGAATAAGACTATATTACAAGATAGAACTTCCAGATAATTGGAAGTTCTTATTTTTTCTTTATATCAACATTAAACTTTAACAGAGCCTTTTCTAAAAAATGAGCATCAAAAAACCTCTCACCTTATCCAAATCTGGAAAATAAGATGAGAGGTTATATCACGAACTTATCTCATTCTTATCTTCCAAGTTAGCAATCACTAACTTGCTGGAATTGGCACAGTACTTTCAGTTGAAAGCCCGCTGCCGAGGTATCAAAGGGCCAGTCCCTCCACCTCTCTGGATAAGAAGTAAAAATATTTATGAATTTTTATTAAATTAATCATATCCCATATAGAAAATTCTGTCAACCACTTTTTTTAGCTAAATTTTTCTGTCAAAGTAAGGGAAAAAGGAATGTTGATTCAAAAGTACTCGAAGCATACACCATACCAACTTGTTCAAATTGCAAATCAATCCCATCAAAAAACACGCACTTAAATCAAGCGGTGGGACTGTCCGAAAAGGGGATATCCCAAAAATGTGATATCAAAAAAATTGGATATATCAAGGGTTTGAAACATGAAAAGGGTATCTGGAAATTAAAAAAGACCTGCTGGACAGTCACTTGCTAAAATTGTAAAGTGGTTATTCATCAGGATGTAAACGGAGTAATCAAAAGTACTTAAAAAAGTTAAGTACTCAATTCGTAGTGGTATTGAACGCCAATAAGATATAGAAACGGTCAGCAGTTCGTTGTGTAGAACTAGAAGCTTGCTATTTTAATGGCGATATAGTTTACTAAAGTTGAAGTAGACGATAAAATCACGCTATATTTTGAAATAACTAGATTAGATTAACTTAATGAATCTATGAAAGTAGGGTTATTTTTGGGAATAGAATTAACTTTATCTGCAGCAACGATTATTGTACTATTAAAAGTCATTGCCATTGATCTCGTACTTTCAGGGGATAATGCGATAGTCATTGCGATGGCGACGCGGAGATTACCAGAAAGTCACCGAAATAAAGCGATTTATTGGGGAACTGCTTTTGCTATTTTCTTACGGATCCTTTTTGCGATAATCATTGCCTTACTACTAAAAATTCCACTCGTTCATTTCTTCGGTGGTGTATTACTTCTAATTATTGCTTACAAAGTTTTAGTGAACCATGGAAATCAAGAAGAAGGGGAAAAGTTAGCAGCAAAGGATTCGATTATGGGAGCGATATGGACGATTATTGCTGCGGATGCAGTGATGAGTTTAGATAATGTCGTCGCCGTTGCAGGTGCATCGGGTGGAAATATCGTTATTCTCACTATTGGCGTTTTTATTAGTATTCCAATTATGATTTTTGGATCGAAAATAATTGTTCGTTATATGGAAAGGTACCCATGGATTGCTTATGTTGGTTCAGGTATATTAGCTTGGACTGCTGGTGAAATGATGATAGGTGATGAGTTAATTATGGATTGGCTCGACCTGAGAGAAGGGCTGATTACGAATCTATTCACGATTGTTGTAACAATTTTACTGTTATTCATTGCTTATTTAAGAAATAAAAGAATGAATAATACCATTCAAACGATTAATTGACACCAGTTGATGGATAAAATCAAAAGGGGCATCTAGAACATTGTTATTTTTGTTCTAGATGCCCTTTTCTCGTTTTAAAACCTAGTTATACCAATATTCTAATTTAACGTGAATATTGGTATTTTCACTTCGAACAGTCCCAAAACTTGTATAAGAAATTAAAAATGAGAAGTATTATCATTCAAACCGACAGTATTCAAAAACTTACTTTAAAATTCTACATAAAGAGCGGGATATTGGTTTTGAAGCCTCCCATCCTTTCTAGTAAGCCCATTTATTAGCTGCATTTCTGACTCGTCTAATGAAAGGTATCCAAATAAAATAATCAATATTTGTATATGTGCTTAACGATGTAAATGAATTTCGAAAAAATTTTGACCAAAGGGGAACTTTCATGTAATTTTAAACTATAATATATAGCCGTATATTTATGACATCGGTCATGAGAGGTTTAAGAAAAGGTAGATTAAGGATGAATAAATTTATTTATGAGACTCTTATTTTCATTGGACTTTGGATTATTTTCTTTATATACGAAGGTTCACTTCAATCGGTACCCATTCTCCTCGTTTCAGTAGTAGTTGGAATCATGTATTTTTTTTACAATGTTTCGCCAAATCCGTTTATTTTATTTTATACCAATATGATCTTATTATTAGTTCTTTACTATTTTTCTATGAATCCGTATAGCCTCGTACTACTTACATTTTTTGTTATTTTAGCAGTTGAGAAGTTGAAAAGGACAGAATTTATCCTATTATCTCTGCTCTCTTTCGTTATTCTTACATTATTCCTTGTATTCGGGAAAGTAAATGGCGCTTTGTTGTTATTTTTCATTGCTTTACTTTATATTGCTTTACGTATGAATATGCTTATAACTGGGGTTACTACCCAGAGAAATATGTATGAAGCATTGCTTGGAGAGTATCGGAAGTTTAAGAGATTAGCAGCGATATCTGAAGAAGAGGCTAGATATGAAGAACGGGCGAAAATTGCCCGGGATATTCATGATTCTGTTGGTCATAAGTTAACATCTTTGCTTATGCAATTGGAGATCCTATCGATACAGAAGGGAGAGGAAGATTTTAAAGAGTTAAAAATATTAGCTCGGGAAAGTTTAGAAGAAACGAGATTCGCAGTAAGGGCACTGAAAGCTACTGAACAAGAAGGAATGGCAACGATTTTACAGTTAATAAAAAAATTAGAATCAGAAAGTCATATTTTAGTTCAATTAACAACGAAAAAGGGGGTCCTATCCGTCCGTCTTACGAATGAGCAAAGTGTTGCTCTTTATCGAGTGATTCAAGAAGGATTAACAAATGCGATGAGGCACGCGAATTCAAGAGAAGTTTTTATTGAATTGGGGCGAACAGCTATTGGTGATATAGAATTTTCTATAAAAAATAAAATTTATAAAGAAGAGCCAATTCAAGAAGGTTTCGGTTTACAAAATATGCGAAAACGAATTGAGGAACAAGGGGGATTGCTATCTGTCTATCAAGCAAATGACGAGTTTGTTGTAAAGGGAATGATTCCTATTAAGGAAACGGGTTCACCTATTAAAAATCGGGTTGAAAGTGAGGCTTGAGGAGATTGACAAGATGGAATGTATTAATTGTGGAAGATCAGTCTATCGTTAGACAAGGGTTAAAATTGATGCTTGAACAAGATGACAAGATTCGTGTCGTAGCTGAAGCGAGTAATGGACAAGAAGCAATAAAAATGATTGAGAAACAGATCATTGACCTTGTAATAATGGATATTCGGATGCCTGTAATGAATGGGATCGAGGCAACGAGGGTAATTAAGGAGCGCTTCCCACAAGTGAAGATTTTAATATTAACAACTTTTAATGATGATGAGTATGCCATTCAAGCATTAAAATATGGAGCGAATGCCTTCTTACTGAAAACAGCCGAACGACAAACATTAGTAGAGGCAGTTTATAGCTGCTTTCGTGGGGGTTTACCAATTAATGAAGAAGTAGCTGCTAATGTTATGCCAAGGCTGTTACAAAAGGCGGAGAAGAAAAAAGAATTCCCCCTTTCTCCGCGAGAACTTACGATTACGAAACTTGTTGGAGAGGGGAAATTAAATAAAGAAATTGCGGAAGAATTACATCTATCAGTAGGGACAGTAAAAAATCATATCACGCAAATTTTACAGAAACTTGATTTACGTGACCGAACACAATTAGCTATTTTTGCAGTGAAAAATGATATTGCCTAAAACTCCCCTTACAATGGAACAGATAGCTAAAAAAGTAGTTACTTTTTGTAATCAATATAAAGTAATAATACAGTGTAATTACTTGTAAATTTGATATTTTGTATTTACGGTTGAGGAAGTAAGGATATAACTAAATTAGTGAATAATTAGATTATTCAATTAATAGGTATCAAGAGTGAATGAATGTTAATACAAGTAGGAGTCGTAGCTTTGTCTTGTCTATTATTATTTTGGGGAATAGGTCTTGGTATGTATGGAAAAAACAATAAATTATTGATAATGGAAGTACTTTAAATGTAAATAAAAAGGAGATTTAAACCAAATGATCACTGTCTCATTTTATAAATAATGAACCTATAAATTATTAGTATTCAATAATTTTAAACAAGTTGATTTTGAAGCAAATGGAAGAAGAGGAACAAGTTATCAATTTAAAGTAAAAGCAAATACAGAGATAGACATAGAAATTTTGAATGAAATAGGTGACGAAACAAAGGAAGTAGATTATTTAGTTATAAAAGAAACGAATCTATTAATTGAGGAATTTGATTTAGATCCGGTGCTATCCATGAAACAGATATTATCTCTTCGGTATGATATTGAAAATAAGCAACCCCTTTTCACTGAGAGTATATTTCCTATAGCCACTACTAGTGAAGGCACAATTGATGGTGTATTTTTAAGTGAAAGTAAATCAGAATTAAATTCGTTAACTTCTGCAAATCGTGGACAAAGTGTCTATTTAACAGTGGGTAACGCAACTGATGAAGTTGTAAATTATGCTTTAATTGCATTGCTTGACTGGGAGCAAGTTCCATTAATAGATAATCAACTTGTTCACTTTGTAACTGTTAATCCAAATGAAAAAAAGGTATTTGAAATGACATTACCAAATACAATAAAGAAAAAGAACTATCAAGTTCTCGCATTCCCACATCCATTCGACGTAAGTAACACTAATTATGAATCTCAATTTGTCGAATCTACAATTAGAACGGTTATAAAACCATGATTTTAAAAAAATGGCCTTTTTTAATGGCCTTTTTTTGTTAATAGGAATGTATAAATTTTCCAATCCTTACATTCCTATATGCTTATGCGCTCTAAGGAAGGCTCGAGCATCCCTTTAGTTTTCTTTATCGGGCTATCACGGAAAAAAGGACGTTTCACTCGTGTAGATGCCCGATTTGCGGTAAAAAAGTTGGAAAGGTTATGAAGAAGAGTTGTAGACGCCAAAATCGTGGTAAAAAAGGAAGAAACAGTCATTTAGAGCAGTTCTAGATGCCCAAATCGCGGTCAAAAAGGAGGAAACGGTCATCTAGAAGAGTTTTAGATGACCGATAGAAGGTTGAATGGCTATTCAACTGAATGATAGGAGCTTACACACGAAGTTTTATTTTTTCTTTGAAACTTTAATCAAAAAATGACTTAAGTCACATTTTTTAGTTAATGAAGTGACGCTGGATACGTTAGTTAATGGAGGATTTTTCTTAACATAGAGAAAAGGGAGGGGTAATCGATGTTAGAGGTAACTGATTTATCAAAAAAGTTTAAAGGTATAACGGCTGTTCAAGGAGTAAACATGTATTTGGAAAAAGGAGAAATTGTTGGCCTGCTCGGACCGAATGGTGCGGGAAAGTCGACAACGATTTCAATGCTTTCTTCGCTCATTGTTCCTACTTCTGGTGATGTTCGCCTATTAAATGAAAATATTATTAAAAGGCCGGAAAAAATCCGCCAAATACTTGGTGTTGTTCCACAAGAAATAGCCCTTTACTCAGATTTAACAGCGGAGGAAAATTTGCAATTTTTTGGACAGATTTATGGACTTAGGGGGCAGAAATTGAAAAATAGAATTGCTGAAGTGTTGGAGCAAATCGGTCTAACGGATAGGCAAAAACATCTCGTTAAAACTTATTCCGGTGGGATGAAAAGACGGTTGAATATCGGTATAGCATTACTTCATAATCCTGAAATTATTATCATGGATGAGCCGACTGTAGGCATTGATCCTCAGTCAAGGAATTATATTTTAGAAACGGTGAAGAGGTTGAATCGAGAACAAGGGATGACGGTGTTATATACAAGTCACTATATGGAAGAAGTTGAATTTTTATGTGACCGAATTTACATTATGGATCAAGGTAATATTATCGCATCAGGAACAAAACAAGAATTAAAAAATATCCTATCATCTGAGAACACGATTATCATGAAAGTAGAACGAATGAATGAAGAGTTCATTCGTGTTTTAAGACAAGATACGAATATTCGCCAAGTTCAAGTACAAGACCAATCTCTAACGCTCATCGTTCCAAAGGAGTATAACTTGTTTAGAGCACTAACTCATTATGCTGAAGAAACAAATGCGAATTTAATTTCTATTGAAGTGAAAACACCGACGTTAGAAGATGTTTTCCTTCATCTGACGGGTAGAGCATTAAGAAATTAAGAGGAGGAAAATAGAAATGATCTTTCCATTTATTAAAAAGGATTTATTGATTATCTTTAGGAACAGACAAGAGCTACTCATCCTCCTCTTTATGCCACTTATTCTTATTTCGATTCTTGGGTTTGCTTTAGGAGGGGCTTTATCGAATGACTCAATTGCTATTCAAGCAAAAATCGCAATTGTAAATATGGATAATGAAGAAGATGGAATGGCTACCTTTATTAAAAAAATTGAAACTTTAAATTTACCGAAAGAAGCTCAAAACAAGATGATCGAAGGGGCAAAAAATCTAAAACCAGTATCGATATTAAAAAATGATGTGTTAGGTAGTAAAGAACTTAAAAAATATTTTCAAGTTTATCCAGTTGACCTTAACCAACTAGAAAAAATAAAAAATGACAATGATTATGCAGCAATTATTGAAATTCCAGAGCATTTTACTTTTAACGTATTATCAAATGTCATGCTTAATCAACGAAATGACACGGCGATTAAAATTTATAAAAATGAAGGGAAACAAGTTGCTTCCAATGTTGTTACAGACGTTGTTAGCCAGTATGAGAAAATGTTTTCAACCATGACTATCGCAAATAAAGCTGGTATCCAACTAGATGTAAACAATAACAAACAAATAGGTACGATTGATTTTGTAACAAAGAAAAAACCAATTAATTCAATGCAATACTACACAGTAGGCATGACTGTTATGTTTATTTTATTTGTCGCTTCAATGATTAGCTCTTTTGCATACAACGAGAAACAATTCCATGTCTTTAACCGAATAATTTTATCAAACACATCAAGATGGTCCTATTTTTTTGGTATATTTTTTTCAACCATGTTATTTTCAATCATTCAGCAATGTATTTTATATGGGGTATCAGCACTCCTGTATAAAGTATACTGGGAGGAGTTAACGGCACTTTTCGTCGTTATTCTTTCATTAAGTTTTTCCATTGGTGGTTTAGCCGCATTACTAACAGCGCTTAACTTTCGATTTGGAAGTGACTCAGTGTCGGGATTTTTTGGTAGTGTTATTGTAGCCATTCTTTCATTATTAGGTGGGAGCTATACACCAATCGCACATATTTCGCCTGTTATGGAGTTTTTAGGTAACATTACACCGAATGGAGCAGGTATGGCCGCATTGTTACAAGTTTTGCAAGGGTCTAGTGTACAAGGAATTCTAGATCATATCATTTATCTCCTATTTTTTGGTTTTTGCTTACTGATTATTGCGGTGATTAGCTTTCCAAAGAGAGGAGATGTCGTATGATTAATATAATAAAAACAAAATTTTGTTTGCTGTTTCGTAAGCCACTCCTTTTTCTTGGAATGATCGCAATGAGTGTACTTTTTGCTTACTTTTTAGGGAATGCTCAATATACAAAAGTGATGATTCCTGTTTATTCACATATAAACGATATAGAAAAGACGACATTGTGGAAAGACCTGTCAAGTTCTGAAATTTTCGAGTTTACACGAGTTTCCGAGAGTACGGCGAGGCAGAAGGTTCGTGAGGGGGATGTAGGTGCGGCAGTTGAGTTATTGAACGATAATTATAAAATGATTATTGCGGAAAATACATCGGATATCCCACTCTTGCAAAATTATCTTCAATCTATATACGCCGATCGATTAATAGAAAATAATATCGAAAAACAGTTGCAAGGGGAGAATCACAAGATTGAACAAATAAAACAAGAATTGAAGAGTATTGAGAAGGAACCTTTGTTTAAAGTTGATGTTCTTACCTTTCGTGGTAATAACTCGATTATTATAGATAATCAGTTACAAACATTATTTGGTTCAGCTTTATTTTTTGTTATTTTTACGATTGCCTTTAATGTTCTTCATATTTTACAAGAAAAAAGCCAAGGTGTATGGGATCGAATGATTTTGTCACCGTTAAGAAAATGGCAAATCTATACGGGAAATTTATTCTATAGTTTTCTCGTCGGCTATCTTCAAGTTGTCCTATTGTTTTTCGTATTTCGCTTTGTTGTAGGTGTTAACTTTTACGGTGGATTTAGTAAAACATTAATTATTTTAATTCCATATACGTTTGTCATCGTTTCATTAGCGATGTTTCTTGTTAGTGTTGTGAAGAACGTGCAACACTTTAATGCAATCATCCCACTAGTCTCAGTTAGTATGGCTATGATTGGAGGGGCTTTTTGGCCATTAGAAATTGTGTCTTCAAAAGTTTTACTAAAAATCTCTGAATTTATTCCGATTACGTATGGAATGGAGGCATTAAAAGGGGCAACAATTTATGGGGCATCATATGGAGAGTTAATGCAACCGATGAGTATTTTATTGTTAATGGGTGTTGTCCTTATTGGGATAGGTATTCATGTGATGGAACGAAAATAATGAAAGAAAAGATGAGATTAGCGTGAGCAAGAAATTGGCTAATCTTTTCGTTTGTTGCCCTTTCATGTGGGATAGACGCTTTGTTCGAGTCAAGTTTTAATAAACGCTCATCTAAAAGGGGGTGTAGACGCCTTACGAAGGTCAAGTAGAAGGGAGATAGGTGACCGATTTGAGTTACATCTCAATGAAATGGTCATCTAGTAGGGAGAGATACTTAATAAACTTAGTAAAGGTATGACAATCATAGACCATTTCCATTCCTGGAATAAAAGAGTAGAATAGGAAGGGAAAACTTGGTAATTATATAATATATTGTTCAATCTATATAAGTGATAAGGAGTGTGTTTGTGATGAGTCAAGTAAGATGGATGGAAGAAGTAATAAAAAGAAAATCTGACTTTATTCGTGATTTGCAAGGACTTTTACAAATTAAAAGTGTATTAGATGAAGAACATGCAACAGCGGATGCTCCACTAGGACCGGGAATAAAAGAGGCATTACAATTCATGCTTGAGCTTGGTAATAAAGATGGTTTTACTACCAAAAATGTTGACAATTTAGCTGGACATCTTGAAATGGGCCAGGGGGACGAGCTACTTGGAATTTTAGGTCATCTCGATGTCGTACCAGAGGGGGACGGTTGGAGTGTTGATCCATATCGTGCAGTAATTAAAGACGGGAAAATTTATGCTCGTGGATCAAGTGATGATAAAGGTCCAACAATGGCTGCCTATTATGCGATGAAAATTGTAAAAGAACTCGGTCTACCATTAAACAAAAGAGTTCGCTTAATTCTTGGAACGGATGAAGAAAGTAATTGGCGTTGTGTCGATCATTATTTTAACGTTGAAGAAATGCCGACACAAGGATTTGTTCCAGATGCAGATTTTCCAATTATTTATGCAGAGAAAGGAATTTCTGATTTTGACATTGTGCAACCACTTGAAACTACTAGGGGAGAAAAGGAGATTGAACTCATTTCTTTTCAATCTGGTCGGAGATATAATATGGTTCCTGATTATGCGGAAGCTCATCTAAAAGTTAAAGATGGTGGAAAAGAAATTGAGCAGAACTTTCATGAATATTTACAAAGTGAGAACATAAAAGGTACGGTATCTGTTATGAATGGCGAGATGGTACTTACATTAGTTGGGGTAAGTGCACATGGAGCTGAACCGAAAAATGGGAAAAACGCAGGTATCCTTTTAGCAAAATTTTTAGAAAGAGTAAATGTTGATGAATTTGGATCTAAGTTTATTCAAACTGTTTCCGAATTCTATCGTCAGTCTCGTGGTGAAGTATTTGATATCCAATTTTCGGATGAGGTTTCTGGGGAACTTACAATCAACCTCGGTGTAATGGAATACAATAAATCAACTGGAGGAAGAATTGGATGTAATATGCGGTATCCAGTTACTTTTAACATTGATTTAGGAAAAAGAAAAATTGAAACAAAATTAAACAAAACGGGCCTTCAATTAATGAATTTTACAGATTCGAAACCGATGTATGTTAAAGAAGACGACCCACTCATTCAAACATTACAAAAGGTATATGAAGAACAAACTGGTGAAAAAGCAGAGCTCCTTGCGATTGGCGGCGGTACATATGCAAGAGCACTAAAACATGGAGTTGCGTTTGGTGCTTTATTCCCAGGAAGAGAAGATGTCATGCATCAAAAAGACGAGTACGCTTATGTAGACGATTTACTAAAAGCCACCGCTATTTATGCACAAGCGATTTATGAATTAGCAAAGGCGTAAAAAATGAAATGATCTTATTTGGCAAGTGGAGAAGCATATGTATCGATTCTCTGTTTGCCTTTCTTTATAAAAGTTGAATTTAAGTTATAGGCTTTTGATTCAATACATTCCAATCGATTTATTGGGTAAAATCTAATTTTTAAAAAATCTATATTTCTAGAATATGAGATGGATGACATATCATAATGGCCTCATGTGTTGATGTTCGCACTTACTGTTTATTTGAGACTCCTTTCACAAATTATTAAAAAACTTTCCGTTCACTCTAGTCATTCAAGTTTACAATGAAAGAGAGATTGTTAGTTAGTATGGAGAATAAAAATAATTATCAATCGTTTCGCTGTAAATATTAGCAGGGAAAATGTACAACTTGCACAGTACAAAGGAAAAGTAATAAACGACTAGTAAAAGTAAATTTCATATTTTTAGTAGAGTAAGAAGGGAATGAAATAGATTGTTTTGAACAACCTAAGAGTTCAATCAATCTAGAGCCTCATATAGAGAAACGATTCGCTTAAGATTCTAGTCTATCCTTTTGTATTCGTAGGGTAGGCTTTTTTAATGAAAAGGAGGAAATTTCCGTGACTGGTATGGGTTTTCGAACGATAAAAACAGCAGTAGGAGCAGGATTAGCTATATGGATAGCGGACCTCGCTCAATTACAATTTTCAACTTTCGCTGCCATTATCGTTATTATGTGTATAGAAAAAACAAAGAAAAGGTCACTTGCTGCAATTTTGGAAAAGTTATTTGCCTGTTTATTAGCATTACTTCTAGGTGGGGTGTTTTTAGAAATGTTCGGTTATCACCCGATAGTTTTTTCTATCTTTATTTTATTATTTGTTCCATTACTTGTACGAGCAAAGATTCAAGGTGGATTTGTAACGAGTATGGTCGTTTTCTTGCATCTATACGCACTTGAAAATGTAACTGTACCCATCATGCTAAATGAATTTTATATTATTCTTATCGGAATAGGAATTGCTGCAATATTAAATAGTTATATGCCAAGTGTAAAAGAACATATACGAAATTACAAAAAAGAAATTGAACAGAGATTTAGTACAATCTTATATGAGTTTTCTGCTTATTTAAGAAATCCTGAACGAAATTGGGATGGAAAAGAAGTAATTGAAGTAGAGGATATCATTACGGAAGCAAAAAACACTGCATTAAAAGAGAGTGAAAACCATTTAATTCGGAAACAATATGAAGATTTATTTTACTTGGAAATGCGGGAAAATCAACTTGATTTATTGAAAAGAATGCTTCCGGTAGTATCTTCGCTAGGTTCTCAAGTAAAACAGACGGAGATCTTTGCTGAGTTTCTAGAGTTCCTAAGTCAACATGTACATTCAGGAGATACTACAGAGCTTTCATTGCAGAAACTAGATGAATGTTGGAAAATGATTCGCGAAACGGATTTGCCGCAAACAAGAGAAGAATTTGAAACGAGGGCAAACTTATTTTACTTAATGAATGAAATTGAAAATTATTTACATATTAAAAGAAAACTATTTAACAAGGCTGTTAGCATAGGATGAAACAGAAGAAGTGGTGATGTCCTTGTTTCTACAATATCTTAGGACAGTCACTTCCCTTGTGCTACAGAAAGGTTTTTGACAAGCTAGGAAACTGAAAATAGATGTTCACTAAGAAAAGGGGAATTTCTATTACCCAATGTTTCAGGGTGTAGTTCCCCAAGCACCTGAATGGAATTTTTGTCAATCAACGTAGTATAATATGTAAACCTTTTACAATAATCTAAATAACTATTCTATTAAACCAAGGTAAGGAATTTCTTTTTCATCTACAACGGCAATATAGACTGGTCCCGGATAATCTTCTAGTTTATATATTTTTGTCCCAACTGGTAATATTGTCGCGGTTTGATCTTTAATCTCCTCGGGATTCGTTGTTTGTTTTTTTATTTCTGCAATTTTATCTCCAATTTTATTATCAAGTTCTTTCACCCATTTCAAATCACCAGCATTAACAAAAACAATTCCATTTAAATAAAAAAGATCTGCATTTGTATCTTCTGCCAATACTTCTTCAAGTGTCGAATCAATCTGGTGCTCATTTTTTGCTTCTTGCTTTTCTCCTTTTTGTGCTTCACTACTTG
The DNA here is from genome assembly GCF_001244735.1 of Bacillus andreraoultii. Lineage (GTDB taxonomy): Bacteria > Bacillota > Bacilli > Bacillales > Caldibacillaceae > Caldifermentibacillus > Caldifermentibacillus andreraoultii. Next base: position 118,849 of record NZ_LN868935.1, on the reverse strand, counting down.
CAGGTGTTTTTTTATCTGAGCAAGCAGCTAAAACTAGTAAAAGTGTAAAAATAAGTATCATGCGAAAAAATTTCATCGAAGAACCCCCTTTATTTCTATATCCCCTTTGTTGTCAATATATGATTTTGGAAAAGAAAAATAACTAAGGATAAAGAAAAGGAGTTTATGGTTCTTAAAAATCAGTTAACGGTCAAGAAATATGAGTTCATATTTACTATAAAAAGAAATAGATAAAGGTCTATTGACTGTTATGATGTATTAGTGTGCCATTTAATTAGGTCACTAATACAAAAAGAACACTGGAGGTGAGTATTATGGAATTTAATAGCAATTTACCCATTTATATACAAATTATGAATTTAATCAAGACAAAAATTGCGTCCGGTGAGTTAAATGGAGGTGATAAATTGCCATCTGTACGTGAATTTTCAAAAGAAATGAAAGTAAATCCAAATACGATTCAAAGGGTGTATCAAGAGTTAGAACGGGAAGAACTTGTTTTCACCCAAAGAGGAATGGGGACGTTTGTTACCGAAAATAAGGATACGATTAAAGGGTTAAAAAAAGGTCGGGCAACAGAGTTAATGAACTTATTCTTTGGTGAAATGAGTAACTTAGGATTTACAATTGAAGAAATTAAAGGAATGATTATGGAATGGGTCGAGAAGGAGGAGTGCAAATGAGTAATATAATAGAAGTTCATCAATTGACAAAGAGTTATTTTAATAAAAAAGCATTAGATAATATTGATTTAACGATTGAAACGGGAAGGGTAGTTGGTATTCTAGGTCCGAATGGAAGCGGAAAGACAACATTTATAAAAATTTTATCAGGTTTATTACGTCAATCAAGTGGTGATGTTTTTATTGATGGTAAAAAAGTTGGTGTCGAAACGAAATCGATTGTTTCTTATTTGCCAGACCGTAACTTTTTATATAATTGGATGCGGATTCGTGATGCGGGTAGATTTTATAAAGACTTTTACTTTGATTTTGATGAGAATAAATTTAATGAGCTACTAAACTTTATGAATTTAGATAAAGATATGAGGATTACAAGCTTATCTAAAGGCATGCATGAAAAACTGAATTTATCACTCGTCCTCTCAAGAAATGCAAAATTGTATATTTTAGATGAACCGATTGCTGGGGTTGACCCTGTGGCAAGAGATCAAATTTTAGACGCAATTATTAATAACTATAGTAAAGATCATACACTTCTTATTACAACCCATCTTGTCCGCGACATGGAGAGTATGTTAGATGATGTCGTCTTTATTAAGAATGGTCAACTTATTTTATCTGGAAATGCAGAAATGTTACGTGAGGAAAAAAGAATGCAAATAGAAGATATTTATAAAGAAACTTTTGGTGAGAGGTGATGAATCATGTTAAAACTAATGAAATATGAAATTAAAGGGACGTTTAAATATATCATAGGGATTATGGCTCTAGTTTTATTGTTGATTACAGGCATTTATATGTATGTAACGAAGGGGAGTGAACCTTCTGGATTTGGTGTGCTCTTCATTGTCTTATCTATCCTCGTTATTTTTGGTGCCGGTCTGTCTACATTTTTATATATTGTTGGTTCTTTTAAAAAAGAATTATATGAAGATCGGGGCTATTTAACATTTACTTTACCTCTAACCGGAAATCAAATTATCGGGGCAAAATTAATCGTTGCTACGATGTGGTTTATTCTTTTAGGTACAGTTATCGGATTATATAATGTATTGATGGTTTATGTTACGAATCGTGGTAACATCGATTTGTCCACCATATTTCTCTATTTATCTGAAACGATCCGAGTTCAAGAATACATTGTTGGTGCAATTGGTGGCATTTTTAGTATCGTTATTTTACTCATGATAATTTACTTTTCGATGGCACTTAGTCGAGTAACATTTAGAAACAAGCGAATTGGTGGCCTATGGTTCGTTATCTTTCTTATATTAAGTGGAATTTTGTTGTATGGCCAAGTAGTAGTAGCAGATTTATTTCCGTATTATATCAATTGGAGATCTTTTGAAGTGGGAACGATGGAAACTTTCTTTAACATGAACCCAACGATTGATATAACTAGTGGGTTCAATGTTCAAGTCGACCCTATGATTATGATGACAAATATTGCCACTACTATTTATAATATCGTTACTTTTGTCGCCCTTTATTTAGGGACGAGTTACATTATCGAAAAGAAAATTGATGTATAATAAAGAAACTGTAGGGTGAGGACCCTACAGTTTTCAATATAGTAGGTAGTGGATATTTGCTTCTTATTAATCATTCGGATTCCTGCAATAAAACCACCTACCATTATTCTTAACTGTTATGAATGAAAAAGTGTAAATCATTCTTTAGGATTAGACTTTAGTTTTTAGCACAGCGTAATTTTAAGTCTAACAAGAGTGTTTTCAGTAACATAAATTTCAAAAATATACTTGACAGTTTTTTTTTCAAATAGTAACATAACTAATAATAAATTTCCTTTAGCAGATCGTTAATGATGATTGACGGTGTGAAAAAGGATGTAAAAAATCGAAATCTAAGTTAATTGAATAAAAGGGTAGGTAGACGAGTTAAAAACCAGTTTGGTTCGTAAATCGTAAACCGACAATTTCCAACATTTAATGGCAAGAGAATGCTATTAAGTGAATGAAATTGTCGGTTTTTTTTATTGAATGAACTCATATTGAAAGGAAGTTTTACGTGGTACTTCATTTAAATTTTATTCAGATACAAAAGATGCCGAGAAGAGGTAGTTGGGAGGAGTAGTATGATTTCAATAGACACGAATTTTTATATACTTTTTTTCATTGTACTGTCTATTCCGATGATAAGTTCGGCTATTTTCCTAATCCCTAAAATTTCCTACTCTTTCATCCATGCCCATACGGCTTTCTTAACATTCGGACCAATTGTTTCATTACTAGCACTTATTTCACATCATGATCAAACCGTAGTTGTAGGCCCGTTTCAATTTGATTCGTTTGCTTGGTTGCTAGCTACATTTATATTGACAATCAGTTTTGTCTTGCAGCGGTTTTCTGTGCGGTACTTATTTGGGGATCAAGCATACCGGAAATACTTTTTTCTGTTTACTTTAACAACTGTAGCAAATGCACTCGCTTGGTTTTGTCAAGATATGCGTTTTATGATTCTCTTTTTCGGATGCACGCTGTTTGGATTATTTTTACTCATCGGTTTAAAACGAGAATGGAAAATTGCTAGAAAAGCGGCACTACTTTCAGGTCAACTATTTTTTCTAAGCATTCTTTGTTTAACTATTGCTCTCATTTGGTTAGGAAAAGAAACAGGTACATGGCAGTTACAAGAGGTGTTCGAAAATATTGACTCGATTCAGCAGTGGACGAAAACTTGTATCAATTTGCTCTTTGTTTTAGTCGTCATCATACCTGCTGCACAATGGCCATTTAGTAGCTGGCTTTTAAATTCAGTTGTGGCTCCGACTCCTGTATCAGCTGTTATGCATGCAGGGATTGTCAATGCTGGTGGACTGTTATTAACTCGCTTTTCTCCATTATTTCAAGGTGACCCTTCGCAAATAGTATTAATTCTTGTTTCAAGTATTTCCGTTTTTATCGGAACAGGCATTATGCTCATCCAAGTTGATTATAAAAGACAGCTCGTCGGTTCTACGATGGCGCAAATGGGTTTTATGCTCATTCAATGTGGTTTAGGTGCTTATACAGCAGCCATTACGCACGCGATTTTACACGGGTTGTTCAAAGCAACGTTATTTCTACAATCTGGTTCGGCACTTCAACATGTAAAACAGAAAAACATGGGTACAACGAAGCAAATCTCCCTATTATCAAGCGTAATTGGGATTTTACTTGGTATCGGTATCGGAATCGGGTTATGGATGTCATCTTCAGCTGAACCTTACCAAATCATAAGTGCGATTATTTTAGGTTGGTCTGCTATGTTTTCTTGGGTGTTACTTGTAGGAACGAATCAAGGTTGGCTTAGTCGAATTGTTGGTACACTAATCTTTATCGTGACAACTTTTATCTTTCTTATCATTCACCATTCATTTACCCATTTTTTAGGAGATATAAAAACTGATACTGCATCATTCTCCTGGATGGCAAGTCTCTTCGTTATCATACTTTTAACTAGTGGTACGATTTTTAGTTTTTGGCTGAATAAACATCAATCATCACCAATTTATATAAAAGTTTACTTTTGGCTCGTTCGATTAGGAGAACCGAAAAATAAATTAGTTGAAAGCCATCCTAACTATTTAACACAACAAGTCATGAAAGGAGGAAATTAATTTTGAATACGACATCAGCAAGACCACTAGTAGTTGAAAGTAATCATATACATCAAAAATTAAATATATCGCAATTAGTTAACAAAGCGAGTCATGTGATTACTCCTTATGGACCGATTGATAAGTTTGCTGCAAGAAATCCTTGGGCAGGGATGGAATCAGAGCCGTTTGAAAAAGTTGCTAAAAAATTGAAGGCAATGACGAATGTTGACATATTGCCGAACCAAATGATGATAAAAAAAGCGTGGGAGCATAGGGAAATCAATGAAGATATTTTAATCAAAAAGCTTGAACAGTGGATTCGTAAACATGTTTCACATATACCATTTGATCAAGCAAAAGCCTTTTGTTTGGCTGGGGTAATGGACTTTAATACGAAGTTTGAAAATACGTCGGAAATCCAAGCGATGGCAAGAAAGTTAGGTCGCTTTCAAATGCCGTTTGATGATCGTAAAACAGTCAAAACATATAGTCAGATTCTTGAACAAAATGGAATTAGTCAAGATGCGAGTAGAGTAAATCAGTCGATGATTAAATGGTGTAAATTGTTTTTAGATCAATCACAAGCGCTTTGGTCGATGCCGAATCGGGAAAAGGGATTTTTTGTCGCTTGGAAAAATGTTATCTGCTTTGATCCCGATTATAAAGATTACCTTGGTGAAATAGGCAACTTACCTGACCACGCGACAGAAGCATTACAATACAGTTTACAACAATTAAATATTCCACAGAAAGATATTCAAGAGTATATTGAGGCACACTTACTAGCCTTACCTGGCTGGGCCGGAATGATTTTATGGCGTGCAGAAAATATTTCTGGTGAAGAGGAATTACTTACTGAATATTTAGCCGTACGTGTTACACTAGAATCTTTATTAGTAAAAAAACATTTACCGTTACAAAAAGATCATACTAAAAAAGAAGTGGATTTCGAACAACTTGTTGCCGCTTGGTTTCAATGGGGAAAAATGTCACCATCAAGCTGGTTCCGTTTATCTTTTTCAGAAATAAGAGCTCGTCTAAAATTAGCATATGATTTTAATGAATTAGTTAGAAAACAATTATGGCTGGAAGCATGGGAGGAAACATATGAAAGTCAACTACGACAAAAAATCACATCGGTACAAGGAAACGTGACACAAACTGCATCTGTCTTAGCTCAATTTGTTTTTTGTATTGATGTACGATCTGAGCCCTTTAGAAGACAGTTAGAAAATGCAGGTCCATTTGAAACAATCGGTACAGCTGGATTCTTCGGTTTACCAATTGAAACATGTGAGCTTGGCAAGCACCATGCTCATCCATCATTACCAGTTATGTTTAAACCACAATATAAAGTGAATGAAACTTTACATGACGAAGGGTTAGAAAATTATTTTGAACGTATTCGTACAGGTTTTGCTGTAACAAAAACGTTCAAAAGTATGAAACACCAGCTATTAACGAGTATGCTGCTTCCAGAAATAAGTGGTCCTTATTTAACAGTACAAACGTTGGCAAGAAGTTTGACACCAAAAATGGCTGGAAGTGCATTGCGAAAAATAAGAAAAAAATGGTTAAAAAAACCAACTACGACCTTAACAATTAATAGAGAAACAAACTCAGAAGAATTGCTGCCAATTGGATTTTCTAAAGAGGAAAGGGTTTATTATACCCGACAAGCATTATTAATGATGGGACTGACTAAACATTTTGCACCTTTAGTTGTTATTTGTGGTCATGGAAGTATTAGTACGAATAACCCATATGCGTCAAGTTTAGATTGTGGGGCTTGTGGTGGTGCATCGAGTCGTTTTAATGCTCGAGTTTTAGCCACTTTATGTAATCTTCCAGATGTAAGAAATGAACTAGCGAAAGATGGAATTTATATACCTGAGGAAACGATGTTTGTTGCGGCAGAGCACATTACTTCCTTAGATGAGTTGCATTGGGTAGATGTACCTGAATTAACGACTGCAGCTAAAGAGGCAATGAAAATAGTTGAAGATGTACTCCCTGAGGTGAGCGAAAAAGCAAATGCAGAACGAATTTCCAAATTGCCAGGGGTTAAAGCAATCAATTATCAGCCAAGAAGAGAAGCCGTCCGTTTAGCCGAAGATTGGAGTGAAATTCGACCAGAATGGGGTTTAGCTCGTAATGCGAGTTTTATTATTGGCAAGCGAGAATTGACGAGTTTTTGTCATTTAGATAGTAGGAGTTTCTTACAAAATTACGATTGGGAAATGGATCCAGATGGAACAATTTTAAATCATATTATTTCAGGTCCAGTAACAGTGGCGCAATGGATTAATTTGCAATACTATGCATCAACAGTGGCTCCTCATTATTACGGAAGTGGAAATAAAACAACGCAAACGGTCACAGCAGGCGTTGGTGTCATGCAAGGAAATGCAAGTGATTTATTAATTGGCTTACCATGGCAATCGGTCATGTTATCAGATGAAGAAGCATATCATACGCCCATACGTCTTCTCATTGTCATTCAAGCACCGAGAAGCCATATTGAACGGTTACTAAATAACAATCACGATTTTCACCAAAAATTAAAGAACGGCTGGATTCGATTAGCGTCTATTGGTCCCGATAGAGAATGGAGTAGTTGGTCTTAAATGCAACACAGTTATTTAGCAAAATATTCCATGATCGTGAACCATTTCAAAGAAAAAATTGATTTTTTAGGAAAAATTTTCTAGAACATCTATAAAATCTGTTATAATCTTTTCAAGGTAGATAGAGATAGAAAGGAAATGGATGATGGAGAAAACTAAAGGAGCGCTTGAAGCTGACATCAGTAAAGCATTAACTCATTGGGAAAAAACGTATCTTGGACGCGGTTCAATTTCGGTAAAATCAGATGTATTAAGAGATATGATTATCGTTTCATTACAGGGAATTCTTACACCTGCAGAATATTCTCTTTGTAAAGATAAGGAAGGTCTGTTATCAGTTAAGGAAAATCGTAATAGTTTAGTCGAAACAGGAGTAGAAGAGCTAAAGAAAATTATTTATGATCTAACAGGTGAAAAAGTGATTAGTTTTTATACGGATTTAAGTACAAAAACTGGGGAGCGAATGATGATATTTAAGCTTTCCACTGATTTGCAAAGTAAAATATAATCGTAAAACTTGTCATTAACATATAGAGAATGGTAAATGCTTCCTTTTCATTTATTATGAGGTCAAATATATTGACAGTTCATAAATTTTCGTATTATGATGCAATAAATTGATGAAAAATATCGTATTATTCTTATCCAGAGAGGTGGAGGGAAATGGCCCTAGGAAACCTCAGCAACAGGTCTCGCTTTAAAAGACACTGTGCTAATTCCATCGAGCATGATTGCTTGACAGATAAGAAGAGAACAGTTTATAAAAACTCTTTTCTTATCCAGAAAAGAGTTTTTACTTTTGCCGTTTTTTAAAACTTTGTTGTAATTGAGATAAAAGTTGTTCTGCTATTCAAAAAAGCAACAATCATTGAGAAAACAGCCTGAATAGTACATAAAAAAAGCGAAAGAGGGATGAAGAGATGAAATATGGATTTTGGTTGCCGATTTTTGGTGGATGGTTACGGAATGTTGATGATGAACAAATGCCACCAACATTTGAATATGCCAAAAAGGTCGTACAATCGGCGGAGGCATGGGGATATGATTTAACTTTAATCGCTGAACTTTATTTAAATGATATAAAAGGTATAGAACAGGATGCATTAGAAGCTTGGTCGACAGCAGCAGCCTTAGCAGCTGTTACAAATAAGATTGAACTTTTAACGGCCATTCGTCCAATTTACCATAACCCGGCTGTCACAGCGAAAATGGCAGCGAATATTGATCAGATTAGCAATGGGCGCTTTACAATGAACATCGTATCAGGCTGGTGGGCTGAGGAAGCCAAACAGTATGGTGGTGATTTTACAGAACACGATGAGCGTTATGACCGGACGAAGGAGTTCATTGAGATTTTAAGAGGATTGTGGTCGGAACAAACATTTTCGTATGAAGGAAAGTTTTACACGCATGAAAATACGATATTATCACCGAAGCCGTTACAAAAACCAAATCCACGTTTATATGCTGGTGGAGAAAGTGAAAAAGCAAAGCAAGTAATTTCTTCATTATGTGACTCTTATGTCATTCATGGTCATACAGTTGAAGAAGCAGCTGTAAAAATTGCTGATATGAAGGAACGACGTAAACAAATTGGGAAGGAACCATTCCACTCAATCGGGATGGCAGCTTATGTTATTTGTCGTGACACAGAGGAAGAAGCACAGGAAGAATTAAAACGGATTACATCGGTGAAAAACTTAAGTGGATATGCTGGATTTAAAGATTTTACTTCCAAATCTCAATTAGAACAACAACTACAACTGCAAGACTATTCTGTTTCTAATCGTGGATTGAGACCGAATTTAATTGGAACTCCAGATCGAATTGCGAGACAATTAATAGAATTTGAAAAAGTTGGTGTCGATTTTCTACTATTACAATGTTCACCACAATTAGAAGAGCTTGAACGCTTTAGTAAACAAGTCATGCCACTTGTCGAAAAGTTAAGAGGCTTATTAATAAATCAATAAGAGAAAAAATGTAAAACGAAACGATGAGGAGTGAAGAAAAAAATGAGTAAAATTTATGTCATTCATGAAAATGAAGAGTGGACGGAACATTTATTTAAAAGATTAGAAGAGCTACATTTGCCATATGAAGATTGGTTTATCGAAAAAGGAAAAGTTGATTTACAATCGATTCCTCCAGAGGGGATTTTTTATAGCCGAATGAGTGCCTCGTCACATACGAGAGGTCACCGGTACTCACCGGAATTAACAAGTGCGCTTCTTGAATGGTTAGAGTTTCATGGACGGGAAGTAATTAATGGTACTCGTGCATTACAGCTAGAAGTGAGTAAAGTACGTCAATACTTTGAACTGGAGAAATACGGGATAAAAACACCGAAAACAATTGCAGCGATTGGAAAAGAAGAGATGATCAAAGCTGCGGAAAGCTTTCAAGGTGAAAAATTTATTACAAAACATAATCGTGCTGGAAAAGGATTAGGCGTACAACTGTTTAGCTCGATTGAAGCCTTACGAAACTATATTGAAGGTGAAACATTTGAAGAGCCTGTTGATGGAATTACATTAGTACAAGAATATATCGAATCAAAAGATTCCTCTATCACGCGTTGTGAGTTTATTGGTGGGAAGTTCCATTATGCAGTTCGGGTCGATACATCGGATGGTTTTCAACTTTGCCCAGCAGACGCTTGTACCATTGATGATTTATTTTGTCCTGTTGGGGAAGAGAGTACTAATCCGTCGAAGTTTACGATTCTTGAAGATTTTCACCATCCAATACTTGAAAAATATGAAGGTGTACTTGCTGAAAATGGGATTCAAGTGGCTGGAATTGAATTTATTGAAGACAAACGTGGCGAGATTTTTACGTATGATATGAATACAAATACAAATTATAATAGCGATGCAGAAGCAAAAGCGGGGAAATATGGCATGCTCAAACTTGCTGAATTTTTAGGGGAAAGATTAGAAATTGTAAGTGGATCAACTTCTGTAAAATAAAACGATTTTTGTGATATAAAGGGAAGATTTTCGTTTAAATACGAGTAAACAGATATGAATGGACAAAATTACGAAGCGGGGAAAGTAATCAGCTTTCCCCGCCAACAAATGTTTCAACATACGACGTAACTTCTGTTAATCGCCGTTGATTGATAGAAAAGCCGATTCCATCCTTTGTTGGAACTTGAATATAGCCTTGATCAATGTTAATTTCTGGTTCGATAATATCTTCTTCCCAATAATTAGTTGAAGCTGGCAGGTCTCCTGGAATTGAAAATCCAGTTAATGAGGAAAGGGCAAGATTATGAGCTTTAGAAATGCCATATTCAATCATTCCACCACACCAAAGCTTTACCTGATTTGAAATACATAAATCATGGATTGCAATCGCAGTTTGTAGGCCACCTACTCGTCCAATTTTAATATTAATAACTTGACAACTACCTAGTTGAATGGCACTTTGGGCATCATGAAAACTTGTTATGCTCTCATCTAAGCAAATCGGTGTCTTCAATTGTGATTGGAGGTAGGCGTGATCAACAATATCGCTCGTACCAAGGGGCTGCTCAATCATTAATAAATCAAATTGATCGAGGGCCTGTAATTTCTCTATATCTTTCAAAGTATAACTTGAATTTGCATCGACCATTAAAGGTAAGGTTGGAAAGTGTGACCGTATCTCTTTTAAATATTGGTAATCCATTTGCTGATTTATTTTCAGTTTTACTCGTTGGTATCCTTGTTCTAAAAATCTCTCAATCTGTTTAATCGCATCTTGCATATTTTTCGTTGCAACAACTGCTCCAGCTGCTACTTTTTCCCGCGTACCACCTATAACTTGAGCAAGTGGCTGTTGACATCTTTTTGCATACAAATCCCAAATCGCCGTTTCCAGTCCTGCTTTTGCCATTGGATTCCCTTTGATTGCAGAAAAAATCGTTGTCACTTGTGCAGGGTGTTCGATTTGATTTGCAAATACAAGAGGAATTAAATAATCCTTTAACATATGATATGCCGTTTGAACAGTTTCCTCTGTATACCAAGGCGAATCAAAGGCGACAACTTCCCCATAGCCAGAGCAACCATCTTCGTCAACGACTTGCACGATGATTGACTTTCTCGTTTTTACGGTTGCTAAATGGGTTACAAACGGCTTTTTCAATGGCATGTCGATAATTCTTAGTACAACTTTATCAAATTTCATGGTCATAAACCTACCTATTTATCATGACATTTGTAAAAAGTGATGAATCGTCTCATTGAACTTACTCACATTTTCAAGATGAAGTGTATGTCCAACTTTAGGAAAAACAGATACATGGCTTTCTGGTAAAAAAGTGTCCATCTCAAGCGCAATTCTATGAAATTTCCGATCGAGTTCTCCGCATAATAATAGCGTTGGAGTTGAAAGTTTATAAAGTTGCTTCCACCAAGATGGCTGGCTTCCTGTTCCCATTCCACGTAAACTATTGGCTAGTCCAATGGGTGAATTGTTTAATCGTTGTTTTCGGATAGCTTCTCTCGCTTCCTTAGAAAGCAGTCTCTGTGTCGCAAATAGTGGAATATTTTCCCAATAACGGACGAATGATTCAATCCCTTCAAGCTCAATGCGTTGTGCGAGACGTTCATCTTGTTCCATTCGTGCTAGTCTTTCTTCTTTCGTTTTTAAACCGGGTGAACTACTTTCTAAAATTAATCTTTTTACCCGATTTGGATGTAGCATCGCAAAACTTAAAGCAAGTCTTCCTCCCATTGAGTACCCTAATAGATTTACTTTATCGATGTTTAAAAATTGAATGAAGGATACGATATCATTGACAGCTTGCTCCATTTTATACCGATTCACATCTTGAGGAGATTCTGTTTGTCCGTGTCCGATAAGATCAATTGTAATGATTTTATAATGATTGTCTAAGTTAACATTTTTCCATGAGGAGGAGTCACCAGTGAACCCATGTAAAAGCAATAGAGGTTCACCGGTACCCTTAACTTCATAGAAATAATGAACGCCATTTAGCTCAATATTCATTTTTGTATCGCCTCAAAGTAATGGTCAATTTTTTGAGAAATGAGTTCCCACATTTTTTGATGAGATTTGAGATTTTGCTCCTGATTTGAAGGAACCTCAATAACGTTAATACCTGATTGATGTATTGTACGCGCAATTGCTTCATGGAACATGTCCCAATTTTGTACTTTCATATAGTTTCCACCGTACATCGTTATTGCATGAGAAAAATCAAGGCCAATTGGTGTCCCAAATAATAGTTCGTAATGCTTATTAAGTTTTGACTGGGTAAGGAAGGAGAAAATACCGCCACCATCATTGTTAATAACGATAATATTAATCGAAATATGATTTAACTTTGCTCCTAGTAACCCGTTTAAGTCATGGAAAAATGATAAATCGCCAATGACTAAATAAAGTGGCATCCGGTATACAGCTGCACCAATAGCAGATGAAACGACACCATCTATCCCATTCGCCCCTCGATTAGCCATCAATTGGATATTTTTCGTTGTTCGATGGAAAAACGTATCTATATCACGAATTGGCATACTGTTTCCAGCAAAAATTGTACTATTTTCCGGTAACATTTTCGCTAATTCAAAAACAACTTTTCCTTCATCAAGATGATCAATCGAATGAAGAAATGCTGTAATTGTTTCAGTTGTTAGGTGATTTAATTCATTCCAAGTTGAAAGCCAGTTCGATTTTCGCTGTTGTTTCGGTAAATAAGATAAAAGAGAGGAACAAAAATCGGCTTCATTACAATCGACCATCATCGTTCCAAGGTTTTGTGGATCACGCCAACCATTTCCATCATCAATAACAATATGTGGCGTACCTACCCATTTTTTCAAAAATAAAGTTAATGGTTTAGAAACAGGCATACTTCCAAATCGAATAACGAGTTCTGGTTTTAATCGTTGAATAGCTTGTTCATTTTTAAGAATCGCATCATAACTATCAATAATAGTAGCACCCATATTTTTTCCACTTCGTAATTGCGATAGTGGGTCGGCAAGGATGGGATACCCAGTTCGAATGGAAAATTGTTGTACTGTTTCAGAAAACATGGGGTCGAAAATTTCCCCGCAGACGATAAGCCCTTGTTCTTTTTGAACTACTTGATCAGCGATTGTTTTTGTTAACTCACTCGGTAATGAAGACTTGCCGTGTGCAATCTCTAAATCTTTTATTCTTTCCGCAAAAGGGTAAGGTTCCAGAATAGGGATAAGTGGCTCACGTAATGGAACATTTAAATGGACAGGTCCTTTTAATGAACCGGTAGCTTCTTTCACTGCCCGTACTGCTGTATTAAAGGCATATTGTTCTTGTCCCTCAGAAGGTAAAGCCAAATCTGAAAACCAACGAACATGGTTTCCATATAAATGAATTTGGTCGATTGCTTGTGGGGCACCAACATCTCGAAGTTCATGAGGTCGATCTGCCGTTAAGACGATAAGTGGCACCCGTGATATGTTTGCTTCAACAACCGCCGGATAATAGTTTGCTGCTGCTGTTCCAGAAGTGCATAGTAATGCAACTGGTCGATTTGACGCTTTGGCTAGTCCTAACGCAAAGAAACCAGCTGACCGTTCATCAATTTGAATAAATACGTGTAAATCGTTATGTTCAGCAATGAGTAATGCAAGAGGAGTTGATCGAGACCCAGGGCTAATAACGACATCCTTTACTCCTGCTTGGACTAGTCCTGAAATAAAGGATGCTAAATAATTTGTAAGTGTTTCTTGATGACTCATTTGTTTTCTCCTCCTAATGCTTGTAACATTGGGCGAAACTTAATTCTTGTTTCGATAAGCTCATCTTCTGGTTTTGATTCTGAAACAAGCCCACACCCTGCGTATAAAGTTGCTTTTTGTTCTTTTATTAGTCCAGAACGAATGCCAACAATAAATTCACCATTCCCCCGATAATCGGTCCATCCAATAGGCGCCCCGTAAAATCCTCGATCCATTCTTTCGTTTTCACGAATAATGGATAAGGCTTCCATTGTTGGAACTCCTCCTAATGCGGGAGTTGGATGAAGTTGTTCTACCATTTTAAAAATGGAATGTGTTTCTTTAGCTTTACCGATAACTGGAGTATAAAGATGTTGAATCGCTGGTGTTTTCATTAATACAGGCTCTTTTGGTACATGAAGTCCGTCACAATGTGGTGCTAATGCCTCTTGGATCATTTTAACAACGAGTTGATGTTCAAATCGATTTTTCTCGTCATTCAATAACTCGGCACCCAACTTTTCATCGTGCTCATTATTTTCACCTCTTGGGGCAGACCCTGCAAGACAAGTGGACAGTACTTCATTATTCGTTATCTTTATTAACCGTTCGGGAGTCGCGCCAAGAAAGCACCGATGATTATTTTCTATCGCAAATGTATAACTTTCACGTTGTTGCTCATGTAGCGATTGTAAGATAGAACTAGGGTTCATTTCATGGTCAAAAACTAACTCCATTTTTCGAGCAAGGACGACTTTCTTAATCTTCTTCGCTGTTTTTAAATGGTGAACAACTCTTTCAACAGCCTTTAACCACTCTACTTGTCCAATTTCATTGCTAGAAGAAACAGTAGCTTTACATCTCGTTGGTTGTGAATCTGTTGTACTTAACAGATTTTGATAAAATTCATAAATCGTTCTTTCCATCTGCTTCTCGTCTGCAAAAGTTGGTTCGCAAACTTCATTGTATGTTAAAAAATACTCATCATTTATAACCGATAACATATATTTTGGCAAAAAGAATAAAGCATCGCCAAACCCAGCCCACTCTTCTTCTTTCTTTGTTTTTGGATCAAAGGAAAACCCACCAAGTAAAATTGGCCCGGTCCCGATTGGATTTGTTTCAATCATTTTAGCTGTTTGAATCATTTCTTGCCATAAAGAATGAATTTCATTGAAGCGGTCCTCTTCGTTTTTACTAGATAAAGTGAATACGGCATCAAGGCCAACAAGATAAAAATTTTCATTGGCTGCTTTCCAGAAAAAACGTTTTTCTATAGAAGTTTCTAAGTTTTGGTTATAGAAATCAATCGGATGATATGGTTCGATTGGAATTGTTACACTAAGAAGTATCTTCTTTCCTGCTTTCATTTGGTCGACTATACTCTTTGTTGATTCTCGACTTTTCGTTAATAACATGTAAATCAAAGCCCCAATCTATTAAAATAGTGTTTGTTTCTATTATATAAGAAAACGAGGAGTAAATGGAGTAATAACATTTTTATAATCATTCCACAGATAGAAAAACATACCAAAATCATACTCCGCGTGATTAAAGTAAGTTACTTTTCCCACGGGGAGTACGTCTTTTGTGCATGTTACTTTAAGATGATTTCACATGAAAAAGCGATATTATTTTGTATAACGATTTGCATAGCTGCTAGCAACAAAAGATTCGGGCTTTATTTTCGGTTCGATGCCAATCGATTCTAACCGGGAAACCATTTCATTGACAAAGGCTCTTGTTTTATTTTTTCTCCCTGAACCAATATCAATATGTCCCTCAATTGTAAAGCTCGCACCTTTATATATATGAGGGAGAACGATATCAATGAGACGATTTTTCTTCTCCTCTGTAAATAAAGAAACAATTTCTTCTGTTAAAGTTGTTTCAAACGAAATCCGTTCATGTAAGTTTGTCATTTTTCTTGGGATGACTACTTTCCTAATACAAGCCCACACACCTTTCTTTTCTCGTTGGATCACTACACCAGTAATGAATTTCGTACAGTTGCCATGTACTTGTGAATCGGTACCAAACATTAGTCGATAATTACCGAGCGGATCATTTTCCATAAACTGTACGATATGTTGAAAAACTTCTTCAAAAGACATGTTTCGTTTACTTAAGTTTTGAAAATTATTTAAAACAGGGAAATTAGTCATTCTCCTTTCTATTAAAAATTGATGTACTTGTTATTATTATATTCAGGAATCAATTTCATTTGTGCAATTCATTTTTAGTAATAATTGTAAATAATTAAAGGAGAAACTTCTGCATTTCGATTTTTATAGTGGTATAATAATTCATGGCTTTGTAAAATAAGTGATTGTTTTCACTAAAAAGCGAATAAAAGAAGTGTCGAAATTGACTAAACAAAATAAAACTCGCCTTCGTAGGGGATGCAAGAAGGGGAATATAAAACAAAAAACCGTTAGAATATTAGATAAATACTTTACTGGGGAGTCCATTACTTACCAAGAAATCATTACGATTATTATTCCTATATTAGTAGACCAAGCATTTTTAATACTTATGAGTTTATTAAATACGGCTATGATTGCTTCAGCTGGAGTTGCTGCGGTAAGTGCGGTGAATATGGTTGACTCATTAAATATTTTTTTAGTGAATGTTTTCATAGCCATTGCAACAGGTGGTACGGTAATCGTTGCTCAATATAAAGGTATTGGTGACCGTAAAATGGTTACAAAGACAGCAACGCAAGCAGTGTCAGCTGTAACATTGTTCTCTATTGTCCTTAGTGCAGCAGTCATTATTTTTAATGGACCAATATTAAATGTATTATTTGGCGATGCAGAGCGTGAAGTGCTTGAAAATGCAAAGCTATATTTAATTGGAAGCTGTTTTTCGTATCCTTTTATTGCCATTTATCAAGCAGTTTGTGGAGGTTTAAGAGGAGTAGGGGAGACGAAACCCGTTCTTGGCTTGTCACTGTTGATGAATCTTACAAATACGATATTAAATATTATTTTTATCATTATCTTTAACTTTGGTGTTCTTGGCTTAGTTATATCGGTCATTTCAGCGAGAATTGTTGGGATGGTCGCTTCGTTACTTTATATTATTAGATATAATGATACAATTCGGTTCCAGATAAAAAATGCTCTTCATCTCGATTTTACAATTTTAAAAAAGGTCATGTTTATTGGGATTCCTTTTGCTGCTGAGCAATTATTTTTTAACGGTGGGAAATTAATTACGCAAACGTTTATTGTAAAACTCGGAACACTAGCATTAACGGCGAATGCAATTGCCGGTTCACTTACTCTACTTTTCCAAATTGGCCCGAATGCACTAAGTATTGCCATTGTTACGGTTGTTGGACAATGTATTGGCCGTCGCAACATAAAAGATGCACGAAGATTTACAACTTCTTTTATCTTTCTTTCATCCATCTTTTTTGTTGTTACAGTCGTCATGTTAATGCCATTCTTTCCGTTATTAATGAAGATGTTTAGTGCGCCAAATGAAATTATAGGTACGATTTTTATTATCGTGCTAATGACGGCGGTTGCTCAGCCAATCTTATGGGCACCTGCTTTTCTTATGCCATCTGCTTTACGGGCAGCAGGAGACTCGAACTTTACTTCGATTGCATCCCTGTTATCGATGTGGTTTGTTCGTGTTATTCTCGGGTATATTTTAGGTGTAACGCTCGGATTCGGTATTATCGGAGTGTGGGTGGCAATGATTATTGAATGGTCTATTCGCGGAGTTGTATTTTACTTACGATTTAGAGGAGAAAAATGGTATCAACATAAGTTAGTGTAAAGAAAACTCAGGATATAAGACTTGGCGAAAGTAGATCCGTAGTTCGCTGAAAAGAGTCTTTTCGGCTTTAATATACTGCTGCTAGAGCTTTCCAGCAGCTAAAAAAAGACCTGCTCGATCTCTTCTGGCAGGTCTTTTCGTCAGGAAAATGATATAAATTATTTACGCAATCTCATTTAAGATTCCTTTAAGAAGTGCAATGAAATTTGTTTTTACTTTACTCGCAACTTCAATGACTTCATCATGACTTAACGGTTGATCTAAAATACCGCTCGCCATATTCGTTAAACAAGAAATACCAAGAACATTCATTTGACTGTGTCTGGCAACAATCACTTCTGGAACAGTGGACATACCAACAGCATCGGCCCCTAACGTACGAATCATCCGAATTTCAGCAGGTGTTTCATAAGTTGGTCCTGTCCACCAAGCATATACACCTTCTTGGAGATTCATGTCTAATTGCTCTGCTACCTTTTTAGCAAGGTCCCTTAACTCTGGTGTATAAGCTTGTGTCATATCTGGAAAACGGGTACCTAGATCATCATTATTATGTCCGATAAGTGGATTGGCTCCAGTAAGATTAATATGATCACGAATTAACATTAAATCGCCTGGTTTAAAATCTGTATTAACAGCACCACAAGCATTTGTAATAATTAAGTTTTTTACTCCTAAGGCTTTCATAACACGAATAGGAAATGTTACCTCATCTAATGAAAATCCTTCATAATAATGAAAACGACCTTTCATAGCGACTACTTTTTTTCCCATTAAGTCTCCAATAACAAGTTCATTCGCATGACCGATTGCCGATGATTTTGCAAAATGTGGAATATCAACATATGGAATAATTACAGCGTTTTCAATCTCATCTGCAAGAATTCCGAGACCTGAACCAAGAACGAACCCTACTTCAGGTGTGATATTCGTTTTTGTCATAATATAATCTTTTGCTTCTAAAATATGCTCTGTCTTATGCATCGGTTTTTCCTCCAGTTGTAAAAATTTTACTGTATCAAATACACATATTTTAACGTACAGAAGTGGGCGTGTCAAAATAACCATTATTTGTGTATTTTTTAATCAAATGCGAAAAGCTACGTTTGCATCCGATTTTTTCGAACGTACAGATGGTTTTCCACTGAATAATCATGGCATTTCCGGGGGCTAACTATGTTCAATCGGGGGTTGAATCCCTACTGAATTGTTTAGTCATTTTCCATTTTTTCCTCAAGAATAGAAGTAGAGGACTTCTCTGAGTAAAGTTTAACGTTTTATGAACAATTGAAACGATTGCAGGGAAACAGGAAAACGGTGACGAACTGATTAGTAAGTGAGTTTTGCGTAGGATCATACAGTACATCCAAGAACCGAAATGGAATGTCAAATATTGGAAGGTAGGGACATACGATGAATATAGAAGAGTATGAAAGTCTTTTGGCACTTCACCAAGTACCACTCACCGAATTACGAACGATGTACAGTGAAGAAAATTTCCCCTTTGAAACGACAAGTGATATTGATTGTATTCCAAATCAAATGATTGGCCAACAGCGTGCCGAACATGCAATGGAATTCGGTTTATCTGTCGAACAATCAGGTTATAATTTGTTTGTCGTCGGACCAGCAGGAACTGGTAAAATGACATAAACGCTAGAGCGAGTTAAAAATGCTACGGCAGGACAAAAGGTTCCTAATGATTGGTGTTATGTATATAATTTTGAAAATCCAGATATGCCACTTGTCATTCCATTTCCAGCTGGATACGGACAACAATTTCAAAGAGAAGTAGAAATTTTACTAATTGATATTGAGCGAGAATTAAAGTCAACATTTACGAGTGAGGCATTTGAAAAAAATAAAAGTCATATTGTCGATGAATTTCGAAGTAGGATTGAACGTCTTTGGAAAAAAATTGATGAGTTTGCTTTAGAGAACCAAGTAAAAGTAGAACGAACTCCACAAGGTATTAAAACAATCCCACTTTACTTAGGAAAACCATTAACAATAGAAGAATTTGAAGAGCTTCCTGATTCCAACAGAGCGATATTAAAAGAACGAGAAAAATTAATAGAAGATAAAATACAAGAAACCGTTCACCAAATGAGAAAAGTAGATGAACAATTACGAAAAGAGATAAATAAGTTTATGCACCAAACAGCCGCTTTTGCGATTGAGGGGTTGTTTGAATCATTAAAGGAGAAATATAAAGATCATAAAAAAGTGCTACGATATTTTGATTCCTACTTTCATGATGTTGTCGAGCATTACTCGTATTTTCTCGATGACGAAGATGACGAACAAAATATTCTTCATGCGTTAGTTGGTGGAGCGAATGAACAAAAATTAAATCGTTATACAGTCAATTTATTTGTCAATAACAGAACCTGTTCGGGAGCACCTGTTATATATGAGACACATCCAACTTACCATCATTTATTTGGTAAAGTAGAATATCACGGTGCGCTTGGAAACTGGATGACTGACTTTACTTTTATTAAACCAGGGGTGCTTCACTTAGCTAATGGAGGATATGTAATTATTCAAGCAGCAGAATTATTACAAGAACCAAATGCTTGGACAAGATTGAAAAGAACACTTCAAACAAATCGTATTCAAATTGAGAATCCATATGAAGAGCGAATGTCTATACCGACAAGTGGATTAAGGCCAGAGCCAATCCCACTAAATTTAAAAGTGATTTTGATCGGTTCTTACTATTTATATGATTTATTATCAACCTATGACGAAGACTTTCATAAGTTATTTAAAGTAAAAGTGGAATTTGGAACTGAAATGAATAAGAATGAAGAAAACTGTATGAAAATGGCAAGATTTATAAAAAAATACGGTGAAGAAGAAGGTCTCTTACCTTTTCATCGTCGAGCCGTTGCAAGTGTAATTAATTATAGTTCCCGTCTTGTTCAAGATCAAACAAAGTTAACTACTCGTTTTCAAGAAATTACAAAAGTTCTTGTTGAATCTAGTTATTGGGTAAAAAAGGATAAGCAAATGTATGTTGATGAACACCATATTGAAAAGGCGTTGTGTGAAAAAGTTAACCGCTCTAACTACATTGCAGAAAAATATAGGGAAATGATTCATAATGGTACAATTCTAGTCGAGACGGATGGTTTTCGGATTGGACAAATAAATGGTTTAGCAGTCATGGGAACGCGTGATTCCATTTTCGGCATCCCAACAAAAATTACTGCTCAAACATTTGTAGGGAAAAGTGGGATTATGAATATTGAGCGAGAGGCAGCATTAAGTGGACAAATACATCATAAAGGAATGATGATATTAACAGGATTTTTATCTGGTGAGTTTGCTAAAAACCGTCCAATTCCACTATCTGCGAGTATTACTTTTGAACAAACGTATACACCAATTGATGGGGATAGTGCATCGAGTACCGAACTTTATGTGTTGTTATCATCCCTTGCAGATGTACCCATTTATCAAGGAATAGCAGTAACTGGATCAGTAAACCAGTGGGGGGAAATTCAGCCAATTGGTGGAGTAAATGAAAAAGTAGAAGGGTTCTACCATATTTGTAAAGTAAAAGGTTTGAATGGGAAACAAGGCGTCATTATTCCAAAACAGAATATCATCAACTTAAAGTTGGATAATGAAGTAATAGAGGCAGTAAAAAAAGGTCTATTTCATGTTTGGGCGATTGAACATATTGCGGAAGGCCTAGAAATATTGACAGGAGTTAAAGCAGGGAATGTTCGTGACCATAATGGAAAATATGGGCAAAATTCAATTTTTGCCAAAGTAGAAGAGCGGTTTAAGCAAATGTATGCATCCATTAATAAAAAAGTTGAGAAGAATCATTCATAGCTAATGAGGACTGTTTCTAATAAGGATTACTCAAGATTGTGAAATGAGTGAGTATCTGAAATTAGACCAGTCTTTTTTTATGGCGGTGTTCAATGATCCCTTTTTTAGAAAAATCCATGATTATGGGCTTATAGAAGCGCTCTATAAGTCGAGTTCTTTACTCCAAGCACTATTTGGGCTTATATTGACTAGCTATTTTTCTAGAACGTTCCATTTGCACAGTTTTATAACACATGAAAGGTTCCTTTTATAGAATAATAAATTTTTTTAACGCGAATACAATTAGTTAGTAGGATTTATCAGGTAAGAACGAGAAGTATATGAATAACAGTTATTGTAAGCGCTTTAAATAACACGATTGATTTAGGAGGTTGAGGCAGTGTATCTATTAAAATTCACCGATATTGGTGAAGGGCTTCATGAGGCTGAAATATTAAAGTGGTTTGTAGATGTAGGTGAAACGGTAAAAATTGATGATCCCATCGTAGAAGTGCAGACAGACAAAACTGCTGTTGAAATTACTTCACCAAAAAGTGGAGTCATTCGTAAGAGAATAGGAGAAGAGGGGGATACGGTATTTGTTGGGGACATATTAGTTGAAATTGAAACAGAACAAAACGGTTTACACTCTATTAATCATGTAACTAAATCACCGGAAGAAAAATCGACATCCAACTATTCAAATGAAAGGTTTCCACATTTGCGAAAAACCCCAGAAGAAAAACGTGTTATTGCTGCTCCAAGTGTTCGGAAGTTAGCCCGACAACTTCGTGTTGATTTAAAAGAAGTTTCCGGTTCTGCATCTGGTGGTAGAATTACTAAACAAGATGTCCTCCATTTCAAAGAACAGCAAACTGTGACGCGACGAGATAATGTTCAGCCGACAACGATAGTGAAAACACCGACACATGACGTTAATACATGTCAAACGGAGGCCATCGACGAAATCGTTCCAATTCGTGGGCTTCGTAAAAAAATCTATGAAAATATGGTGAAGTCTGCCTTTACAATTCCACATACAACAGGGATGGATGAAGTAAGTGCTGACTTGCTAATCAAATTTAAAAATGAATTGAATAAATTTTCAACTGAGAAAATAACCTTTCTCCCAATCATTGTCAAATGTGTCGTTGAAGCACTAAAGAATAATCCAATATTTAATGCTTCTATTGATGAAAATAAAAATGCAATTATTTTAAAGAAAACATACAATATTGGGATTGCGACTGCTACAACAAATGGTTTAGTTGTTCCTGTTATTCATCATGCAGATCAAAAGTCAATTGCAGAAATTGCTAGAGAAATTATTGAGTTATCCCAAAAGGCAGAGGCAGGAAAGTTATCACTAGAGGAAATTCAAGGTAGTACATTCACAATTTCAAATACAGGTAGTCAAGGCGGCTTTTATGCGACACCTATTATTAATTATCCAGAAGTTGCCATATTAGGGATCCATGCGATTAAGGAAAAGCCAGTTATTTTACCGAATCGAGAAATTGGTATCGGTCAGATGATGGGAATTAGTCTCTCGTTTGATCACCGAATTATTGATGGCGAACCAGCCGGAAAATTTATGAATGATGTAAAAACGTATATTGAACATCCTGAAAAGTGGATGTTACATGCGAAATAGAAGACGGATAAAAAGCCATGTCGAACTAATCCCCCGAACAGAGGTTAAACCGTTGATATATCATTTATAGAAGGAGTGAAGAAAATGCTTGAAGAAAATCAACTCACATTCAAGCTCGTGCGAATGATGAATGAGGATGGGGAAATTCTATCTAATAATAAAACAGCAACCGATACGGAGTTGCTAGAAATGTATCAATGGATGAAAAAAGCGAGATTACTAGATGAAAAACTGTTAAGAATGCAGAGGCAAGGGCGAATTGGTACTTATGCACCGCTTAGTGGACAAGAAGCAGCACAAGTAGGAAGTGCCTTTTTATTACAGTCTCAAGATTGGATTTGTCCAAGTTATAGAGATGCTGCGGCTTGTATCGTTCATGGTTTACCAATTGAACAATTTATTTTGTATGCGAAAGGGCATCTTTATGGAGGTCGAATACCAGAAGGGCTTAACATTTTACCAGTACAAATAATTATTGCTGCACAAACGTTACATGCTGTTGGAATTGCCCACGCAGCAAAATATAAGGGAGAAAAATCCGTTTCTGTCAGTTATTTTGGCGATGGAGCCACTTCACAAGGGGATTTTCATGAGGCATTAAACTTTGCCGCAGTCTACCAACTACCAACAATCTTTTTTTGCCAAAATAATCAGTATGCGATTAGTGTTCCATTGGAAAAGCAAATGGCGAGCAAAACCATCGCTCAAAAGGCGGTTGCTTATGGTATGAAGGGTGTTCAAGTTGATGGAAATGATGTACTAGCTGTTTATGAAGTAATGAAAGAAGCGATTGAACGAGCGAGGAATGGGGAGGGGCCTACGTTAATTGAAGCCGTTACATATCGATTTGGACCACATACAACTTCTGATGACCCGTCAAAATATCGACAAAACGAAGAAGTAAACAAGTGGGTGGATAAAGATCCTTTATTGCGACTTCGTAAATGGTTAACGAATCAAGGCTTATGGAATGATGAAAAAGAAAGGATATGTGAAGCTTCATTTCAAGAAGAGTTAAATAGGATAATCGAACAAGTCGAAATGGAAGAGTTTCCGAAGCTTGCTGAATCTTTTAATTTTGTATTTAATGAAAAAACGCCTCTTTTAACAGATCAACAAAATTATGTGAAAAAACTATATCGTTATGACGGGGGTGAAAATGAATGAGTGGAAAAACGATGATTCAAGCAATTTCTGAGGCACTACAGTTAGAAATGGAGCGGGATGAACGGATTGTTTTATTAGGGGAAGATATCGGCAAAAATGGAGGAGTTTTTCGGGTAACAGATGGTTTAATAGAAAAATATGGAAAAAATCGTGTAATTGATACACCGTTAGCAGAGTCCGCCATTATAGGTAGTGCTGTTGGAATGAGCTTAAATGGATTACGTCCTGTTGTGGAAATTCAATTCTTCGGTTTCATCTATGAAGCAATGGATCAAATGGCGAGTCAAGCAGCAAGAATGCGTTACCGGTCAGCAGGGAGATTTCACGTTCCTATGGTCATTCGCAGTCCGTACGGGGGAGGAGTTCGCACACCTGAACTTCATTCGGATAGTTTAGAAGCTTTATTTTCTCATACCCCAGGTTTAAAGATTATTATGCCATCAACTCCATATGATGCAAAAGGTCTGTTAATTTCAGCAATACGTGATGAAGATCCCGTTCTATTTTTAGAGCCGATGAAGTTGTATCGAATGATTAAGGAAGAAGTTCCTGATGGAGTATATGAAGCGCCAATCGGTAAGGCAAATGTTGTAAATGAAGGGTTTCATGCAACAATCGTTGGCTTTGGTCCAGTTATGCCCTTATTAAAACAAATTATTCATGAATATGAGAAAGAACATATTTCTCTTGAATTAATTGATTTACGGACAATTGCCCCAATCGATATGGAAACGATTTTTACTTCTGTACGTAAAACAGAACGGTTGCTCATTGTTCATGAAGCTGTAAAAACAAGTGGTGTAGGTGCAGAAATTGCAGCGCTCGTAAGTGAACATTGTCTATTTTCACTATCGGCTCCGATTATGCGAGTCACTGGTTTGGATACACCTTATCCTGTAGGAACCATTGAAGACGATTGGTTACCAAATGCTATTCGGATAAAAGCAGCAATTGAAGAACTCTTAAGCTATTAAAAAGAGATGTTCCGACCTACAATTAAGTTGGAACATCTTTCTTTAGCTAAGGAATAGGATAAATTTCCAATTTCTACTTTCCAATACGTATAAGCGCACAAGGAAGGCTCTTACAGCTCATCAAAGCCGAAAAACTCTCTTTCTTTTTGGCGAACTCTAGGTTTCTACTTTCGCCTAGAGGATTTAGCGTTCCTGAGTTTTCTTTACAATAAGCCTTCTTGTTCAAATAAAAAGGTGTATGGAATATCAAGAAAAATATATAAGTTATCAGATATCGGATAAGAAAAAGTCCGGATTTGCTCATTTTTTTCAATATCTGTGTAAAGATCGGACAGTATCCCCTTTTTTTCAATATTCATTCGGGCAATATTTTCAAAAAAGTATGGTCGCCAACTCCAGTTTTTATTACGAACTTCCTCATTAAAAATCCAACTTCCATCGTCATTTTTCTCAATGTTTGCCGAAAGTTGAAGCCCCTCATCATTACAAATATACACGCGGAAAATAAAATCGGAACAGGCTTTTCCAACTTTCATTGCCGTATCATCGTAAGGCTCATTTTCATTCATGGATAACAATACTTGTTTTAATTGTTGGTTAATTTTACTTGTTAAATCTAGTTGTGCCTTTATTTTTTTATGCTCATAGTTAACAAATAAACGAAAATCTTTTTGAATCTTTTTTTTACAATCGTCTTTTTGGATAAATTGTGCTCCAATCCGTGCGAAATAACTCCCTTGATAAAAGCGACCGCCATTTCTCCATGCATGATTGAATTGATTATACGTAGAGATATTTTTAAACATTAAAGTCGCCCCAATTTTTTGGGAAAGTAGAGAGATAGAGTGGTGAACATCCCGATATAGATGAGGGGACTCATTATCTTTTAAAAAACGAAGATCTATTTTTACAATATTTGGCTTTAAATATGCGAATCGATCAAGACTGGCGTTCCGTTCCCCAATGTCATCAAGTGCAATACGTAGTCCTAACGATTTTAAGTAATTAAATAATAGTCGAACTGAATCCAGTTCCTCTTGATTAAATGGTTCCTTTAGTTGTAGAACGAGTTTTTCTCGTTTAAATCCTTTATTCATATAGGAATATAATAATTTTTCAAGACATTCCCCACGGTCTTTCATTAATAAGTTGGAATCATAATTAAAAAATATGTCCATAGACGGATCCATCTCTATTTGATAGTCAATGGCCTTATCAAGTAAGTGGCGACATAAATCTAATCGGAAATCATCAGGAATAGTGGAATCAGTTAAAAACCAATCAATATTTTTAAATTCATTATTTTCTTCTACGTAATAGGCGCTAATTTCATAACCGATGACAAGCTGAGTATCTGCACTAATGATAGGTTGATAATACGGAATAACGCGATGAATATTTAACATAATTTCGACAGGATCCAACTCATTCACCCCCATTATAGGCGTTTATCATCGTACATCTTTATTATACTATAACAAATTTTGTCAGTGGTGAATGATGAGTTGACTTTTAGGTGATGAATTCAAAAGGGATGATATCTAACGCTCATTCCGATTATAGGAACAATGATTGTAGTTATTTTCACTCATAAAAAATAAGTAAAAAGTCCGTTGACTATAATTTATCTATATATTATAAATATTCATGAACGTATGTTGGCACGAAGGACTATTAAAGAAAAAGAAACAGGTTANGAGGCGTTATGTACAGAAGTATTCCCATGATATTGATGGCCTAATTTGTTCAGGAACAGGTGGAGATCCAGGTTTCGCCACTACAATCGGTAAATATATCGCAAAAAGAGGGATAAACAAAAATGGATCTAAAGTACCAAGTCACACTTTGAACAAACTAATTTTTGGGTCCTACAATAAAAAGTTTAAAAGCGAGGACCATCCGTTTGCTTGGCTGACAAGGGACCAAGCCATTGTTGAAGCGTACACGCAAGATCCGTATTGTGGATTTGTTTGCACGGGGAGTTTTTACTATGATTTACTAACCGGGTTACAGCTTGTACATAATAAAGAAATCATAGAAGGCATCCGAAAAGATTTACCGATGCTTTTTATTAGTGGTGACAATGACCCTGTTGGTGGATTTGGGAAAGACGTAGAAAAAGTTATTAAACAATATAAAGATTGTGGTCTAGATAATGTTGAATCTCATTTTTATCATGAATGTCGACACGAAATTCTAAATGAACTAAACAAGGAAGAAGTCTATCGTGATATCGAACATTGGCTAATGAACGAATTAAATTAAAAACATGGAAGTTACTTCAGAATTTTCGAGGTAACTTTTTTTAACGATCCTATTATTAATACTTAACCTTCTAGTTAATAAAGAAATTATAGGGATCGTGCCATTAGGCGAAACGAGAGCTGTAGTTTGCCTAAAAGAGCCTTTTTCTGCATTGATGTAATGCTGCCGAATCCTTTCTTAGGGAGCTTAAAGCTAATGGTAAAGTAGAAAATGAAAAATTTATACTTTACTATTCGCCTATGAAAAAATTGAATCCAATCGGATAAAAGTCCCCATTTAAAATAGAGGTCTAAAGTCGAATTAACTAAATGATCTCGCTTTGTTATAATGCACTAGGTGTGTTGAATTCTTAATCTTTTAACGATTCACCACAGATTAAGTAAAACTTAGTATACTCATAAGAAGGGGGAGATTGGGTGATCAAAAGGTTTTCCTTAGTCATTATATTTCTATTTGCTTGCTTATTTCTAGCTGCATGTTCCACATTCGAATCTGCGACAAAGACGGAAAAGAAGAAGGGGGGAGCATTAGAAGTCTCCATTGAAAAAGCTTCGTATATCTGGACAGAAGAAAGTGGAGATTTTTCCGAAGATGCGAAAGAAGCTCCTTTAGAGGTCGTCTTAAATATTAAAAATAGATCAAAATCAACATTATCCATTACACCTCGAAATGCTATTTTCCTTTATGACGGAGACAATCAACTTGCACCAATTGACATTTACGGTAATTATACGGGTATTGGTGGCGACAGAACGAGTGATATTAATCCTGGAAAGTCGACAAAAATGACATTTTATTTTAACGTTGAAAAAGGGAAGAAATACGAACTTGGAATTAAGCCAATGTTAATGGATCCAGGAAAGGAACCGAAAGAAGTCGTCCTAACCTTAGATACAAATAAATATAGTGATAGCTATGAAAAATTAGCAGAACCCATTCAAGCTTTAAGCGCGTTCATTGACACAGTCTTCTTGAAAAAAGAAAATAAAGCATATGATAAATTAGTTGCGATGAATCAAGAAGCGGCAATAAAAGAAGCAAAAGACTATTTTAAAGAAACATTAAATCTAAGCATGTTTAAAAAATTGACAGAAAAAGATATAGATAAGGCACAAGAAGAGTATATCTCACTTCTAAATGAAAAAGCATCCTACACCATTTCCCTTGTCGAATTTGGAAATGATAAAGCAACTGTTCGTGTAGAATATGAAACGATTCCATTAAACGACCTTTATCAAGGAATTTTTGATTATTCCGATGCTTATCGTGAAAAAACTGGAAATTATGATACAGATAAAAGATACCAATACGCTTTCTCTAAAATTGACGATATTATGGGTTCTATCTCAGTAAAAAAAGGAACGGCAATAGATATGAATCTAATGGCAAAAGATGGAAAGTGGGAAATTGATCAAGCGAAAGATTATCCTTATGAAAGCTTATTCACCACTTTTGGATCCGGAAAAATTTACTAAATAAAAAAAGAGGCCTGGCGTGTAAAATGGTACCTGTAGGTAGGACACTTGAAAAAGAGGGTTTCACCTACAGGTATTTTTTTATATACTTGAATTTTAGAATATGAGGATTAGGGGACAACATGAGTAAAATAACTTTTTCAACCAAAGAGATAAAAACACTTCAACAGAATCCAAATATACATCGTGTCAGCGATCGGTCTATTACCTATACTGACGATTTTAAAAATAGATTTATTGATGAGTACCTAGCTGGCAAACTCCCTCGTCAGATCTTTGCGGAGAACGGTTTCGATGTGGACGTTATAGGAATAAAACGAATCGAACAGTCAGCCTGCAGGTGGAAAAAGGCCTATGAGAAGAATGGCTTGATTGGGCTTACGGATACGAGGAAAAACGCTTCCGGCAGACCCTTGAAACGTGAGCTTTCACCGTCCGAAGTGATTGAAAGACAAAAGGCAAGAATCGAACTGTTGGAAGGACAGGTTGAGCTGTTAAAAAAGCTAGAAACGACAGAAAGGAGGCTGCTAAACTCAAGCGAAAATCTAAATCCGAATAATGCATATCAATTGATTCAGGAGACCATTGAACAAAATGGATTTAAGGGGATGACCAGGTATCTATGTGGCCTCTTAGAGGTATCCCGGTCTGGATATTATAGCTACCTAAAGGCTTCCTCTCTCCGGGAAGCAAAGGAGAAATTGGATCTTGAAGCGAAGGAAATCATTTTAAAGGCCTTTAATCGGCGCGGATATAAGAAAGGTTCACGCTCCATTAAAATGATACTGGAGAATGATTTTAACATTACGTTTAGCCGTAAAAAGATACAGAGAATCATGAGGAAATATGGAATCATCTGTCCTCACAGAAAGCCAAATCCTTATAAAAGGATCGCTAAAGCAACCAAGGAGCATCAGGTTGTTCCAAACAAGTTAAATAGGGAATTTAAGCAAGGAGTTCCAGGAAAAGTGTTATTAACGGACATTACTTATTTGCCATATAACGGAAATTCCATGGCTTATTTGTCAACCATAAAAGATGCGTCCACTAACGAACTCCTAGCTTACCATGTTTCTGATCGTATCACTCTAGACATCGCAACAAAGACGATTCACAAACTAATGAAAAACAAGAAGATTACACTACATAAAGATGCCTTCATCCACTCTGATCAAGGGAGCCATTATACGAGCCCCAGATATCAAAAGTTATTAAAAAAATATGGTCTAGGACAATCTATGTCCCGAAGAGGGAACTGTTGGGATAATGCCCCTCAAGAGTCTTTCTTTGGTCATTTAAAAGATGAAGTAGACTATCAATCTTGTAAATCCTTAAAAGAACTAAAAGCAAAAATAAATCACTATATGGTTTACTATAACAATTATCGATATCAATGGAATTTAAAAAAGATGACCCCTATTCAATATAGGAATCATCTTCTAGTTGCTTAACCTCTTTTTTTATTGTGTCCTTGACATAGGTACCATTTTATATGATGAAACTTCTTTATTTAAGAGTTGAGTATAAATAATAAGTAGAGGATGTTGATTGATTTGAAGACAAAAAAATTACTAGTTTTGCCAGTAATCATACTCATAGTTATTTGCATCGTTTTTGTTTTTTTGAATTCGCTTTCAAAGAAACAACGGGAAGTAGTAAGATGAAATTTGATCAATCAACATTCTATGTAGGGAAGTGGAATGGACAATTATTACTTGAAGACGATGATGGTGTAATAAATATTCTTGCCATCACCTCTAAAGAACAAGCGAACTATTTAAAAGAGAAGGAAGGTCAACTTCACATAGATGTAGGTGATATGATAACATCGGATATCGTTGTTCATGTTGGTGATAAAGTTACATATCATGGTGATGATTATCAACTAATTAATTTGGAAACAACCTTCACAACAGATGATTTACTTAAAATACAGCATATGAAAGACTTCCGGATTCGGGAAAACAATCATATATTAGTAAGTGATAAGATAGGAATCATTGAGTTTATTGATGGTAGAGATAGGAAAGATCAACATTTATTTGACTATGATTCATATACTGTTGCGTATCCAACAATTGATAAGTTGAAAATCGAATTAATTAATAATACAGACAGTGTCATGAATATTAAAGAAATAATACTTGACAACAAAGACTTAACATATGAAGATCTGAAAACAACGCCCTTTGAACTTCAACCAAATAAAAAAGTGAATTTTGATATGATGGTTGAACCAACAGATAAATCTGCATATGATTTTTGGATTTTGTCACCGAAAGTCGTGTTTGATGATGGGAAAGAGGTTTATTTATATTCAACATTTCATAATAACTATGAAATATCAACGGAAACGATTGAGAATATTATCAAACGAAAATCAAAAAAATAACAGTTTCTATTTAACTTTGTTGCTTTTTGCTTGGAGTACATTTACTTCCAAGCATTTTTTTATTCAAAATCATTCCAAACGTAAGCCCGAAATAAAAAAATAAACGCACCTTAATGGTACGTACTACAAATAACCGTAAAACCATGATTTTTTTATCAGATTTACGGTTATTTTACACATTCTGCTTGGATTGTTTTTGACCAAGGCAAATAGTTGTTTATAATTTCTGGGTTTCTATGGATATCCAAATTTGGTAGTTCTTTCAGTATCCTTACTAGATACTGGTAGAAATCTATCCCATTCGCTTTAGCTGTTTCTGCGATACTAAGGCAGATTGCGTTTGCTTTTGCACCAGCTTCGCTCACGGAAAATAACCAGTTTTTTCGACCAATTACATTCGGGCGGATGGCATTTTCGGCGGGATTGTTATCAATCTCTATTCGGCCATCATTCAAGAATGCTTTTAATCCGTTCGCTCTATTTAGCGTGTATTCAGCTGCTTTAGCGAGTGCATTTTTCCCGTAAAATGGTGATTTTTCAACCCAGGAAAGAAACTTATCAACTAACGGTTTCGAGTACTTTTTGCGATTTTTCCTTCGTTTACTTGGGGATAAGTGCTTAAATTCCCTTTCAAGGCGAAATAAATCATCGCAGTATTTTACACCAATTCGTCCGTTTTTACTGTCTGCTTTTAACCAATAACGTCTAACATGAGCCCAACAATTGGCAAAGGTAATCCCTTCAATTTTGTCATATGCTGAGTAACCATCACAGACAATCGTTCCTGAATAATTTTCAATAAAGCCTTCAAGAACAGATCGAGCTCGTGATAATGAACTTTGAAACAGAACGATAGTTGGACCTTGACTAGGTACACTTCGATAAACCCAGTTATAAGCGTTAGATTGGCCAGGTTTTCCATCCGATCGATTGATAACTTGTCCATAAGTTTCATCGACGTGTAAAATGGACTTTTTTAGCATGATGTTTTTCATTCGCTCATATATAGGCAAAAGCCAGTCATGTGATGCCCGAATAACCCAATTAGAAAGATTTTTATCATTTGTATTTAATCCATAACGATCCCATTCCTTTACTTGCCGGTAAAGGGGTAAGTATTGAACGAATTTATCATAAATAACCTTGGCAAGAACACTCGGACCAGCAATGCTTCGTTGAATCGGAGGCTGAGGTGATTTGCCACGTTTAATTTGTGCCTTTTGGGATAAATCGGCTTTGCAGTTTCTACATTCATATGCATGTTCAATATGTTGAATTTTTTCCATTCTTGCAGGTATGAATTCAGCCTCTTCACGGACAATTGTCGTACCTATTTCAGTCATCTGACACTGACAACAATCACAAATCGTATTATCCGGATGATAATGAATGGTCTTTACTTCAATATTTTCATGTAATGAATCATTCCGTTTTTTATTCTGAACTTTGCGTACAACAGTGTAAGAAATCGTTTGTTGGCTTTGTTCTTCTGTGTGCTCAGATTCATTAAAAGACGAATCATCTTCGAATAATGAAATTTGCTTATCATCATGTGCATTATATTTCGTTTTCTCTGTTTTTGATCCATATAAAAGTTTCGTTAAATAGCGAACTTGCTCAGTTAGTGATTCTATCTGTTTGGATAATGCTTCATTTTGTTGATTAGAATGAGCTAATTGTTCTTCAAGAAGCCGAATTAATTTCTCGTATTGATTCTGATTATTAGACGAAGCATTAACCACAAGACTCACCACTTTTCGTTCAAATAAGATAATATTAGTATAGCATCTTGAACGTAATGAAAATAGCTTTATTTCAACTTTAATAGAGTTAAAATTGTCCTTTTTGAGATGGTTGAATGGCTTTTGGCTGCTGAATGCATAACCCTTCTAATAACCAGCGTAGTTCTTGTTGGGATAGATTTCGTACTTCCTTTTCGTTTCTGGGCCATTGAAGTTTTCCATTATCTAATCGCTTATAAAGCATGGCAAAGCCGTCACCGTCAAAATATAAACATTTATAGCGATCTTTACTCCACCCAGAAAACAAGAAAATTGAATCACCATAAGGATCCAGTTCAAAAGAATCCTGAATTAGTGTAGCTAATCCATCTATTCCTTTTCTCATATCTGTCTTACCACAGATAATATAGATATTTTTCACACTCGAGTAATCATGTCTCATAAATCTTTCAACTCCCTCATGACAGTTTGAATGATGTGCTCATCAATACCGTTGGAGAAGGAGATTTCAACTTTACCAAACTTAATTGTACAAGTTGAATTCGAAGAGGAGACAGTTGATTTTGTGATTGGAGTATTTTCTGTATTGGAATGCAATGTTACGGGGACAATAGTTAATTTTTGTTCTGGCATATGAAAAGCACCTCCTTTGATTGATAAGTCAATCTTAACAAGAGGTGCTGTTGAATTATATGCGTTGTTTGAATGGGGGCTTACTTCCAAAATGTACAGATGACGACTTTGGTGGTGCTACAGTGAAATAAAAAAAACTTTGGACTCGTCCTCTATTCGCCAAAGGCATAGGGAAACTTATAATATTTATACTTTTCTAGTAGCTGAAACAAGAATTTCTAGGTCAAGCCTTGTCTTCATGATATCCAAAGACTAACACTTATACGTTTCTTTATAAGTCTGGAGTTTCTCTAACATAACAAATAGAGCTGACTTTTCGCCAGCCCGAATCATAGCTTATGTAAAGTAATCTCGTAAACAATTAATCACACCTTCATTTTGCTCATTCGTTCCAATCGTTATCCGAACACCATTTGGAAATGGACGAACAATATATCCGTTTGTTAGTAAATGGTTGAACAAATCATTTGGTTTTTTCCACTTAATGAATATAAAGTTTGTTTGTGATGGGTAAAATTCAACAGGTAATTCTTGTAAAACAGCTTCATATCGTATTAAATTTTCGGCATTTTTTTTCGTGCAATGATTAATAAATGTTTGATCATCTAAGGCCGTGTATGCAGCAACTTGGGCAAAAGTTGAAGTGTTAAATGGAAGTCGTGCGATATTTATTTTTTCAATGATTTCATCATGACCAATTGCGTAACCTATTCGAAAAGAAGCTAGCCCGTATGCCTTGGAAAATGTACGAAGAACCATTAGATTTTTAAACTCGTTTAATAAAGGAATGGATTGTGGAAAATCTGTTGCTGTTACGTATTCCAAATACGCTTCATCGCAAATGACTATTGTATGAACAGGGACTTTTTCTAGAAAAGACCGCAACATATCTTCTGAAACATATGTACCTGTTGGATTATTCGGGTTACAAATCCAAGCAATTTTTGTTTGTTCATCAATCGCTTCAGCTATTTTATCTAAGTCAAAAATACCATTAGTTAAAGGGATTTCTCGCACGTTTGCACCTTCAATAATCGCATGATGCTTATATTGCGGAAAAGTTTCATTTGCCGTTACGATATTATCGCCCTCAGTTAGTAGAACACGACTTATCATTTGAATGACTTCGTCTAGTCCGCTACCAAAGAGCAATTGACTTTCTTTCACTTGTAAAAAATCAGCTAGTTTTTCTCGTAATTTTGTTGTGTGTCCGTCTGGGTAAATCGCACTGTTTTTTAAGACATCTTGTAGTGCTGTAGCAACACGAGGTGAACACCCGTATGGATTTTCATTGGAAGCCAGTTTTACAACATGAGTAATATTGTATTCTCTTTTAATATCTTCCGCAGATTTTCCAGGTTTGTATGGCTGTAATTGTAATATTCTCTCCTTCATTCGATCCTCTCCCTTATAAAGTCAATAACCCACCACGTAACGACTTGACGGTCCGTTTAAAGTGGGGCTTCTTATACGCAAAAGCGCAACTACGGCTCTACTTTCGTCTGAAGACTCTAGCGCCCCTTTAGTTTTCTTTACTGAATAGATAAATAGAATACTATCTAAACAGAAAGTCCCCACTGATTAAACAGTAGAGACGATTCTTAAGTATAATATAAATATCGTATCATTTTATCATATAATAAAAGGATGTTATTTCGTCTAGCTGCTTAATAATATTATTTTAACGTGATTATAGTTTATTTGAATTTTTCTGTCAATGGGATTGTTGTTTTCTATATATAATTATGTTCCAATTAAAGTAAATGAAAATATGACAAAGACTAATAGATAGGGGACTTTCGATGATTAAAACAGGTTGGTTAATATATAATGGGAGTTTACTGTCAAATAAGTTCCTCCAAATTAATGAAATGTACAGGCAATCAGCGATAAAAAAAGGGATTCAATTAAAATTGATTAAAAATACGGAAATCTATAGTATGATAGACAATTATTCGCTAACGATAAAATTAGATGAACCATTTGAGGAGCCAGATTTTGTTCTTTTTTTAGATAAAGATATTCGATTAGCAAAACAGCTTGAACGAATGGGGCTAAAACTATTTAACAGTGCCGATACAATTGAAGCTTGTGATGATAAAGTAATTACTCATCAATTACTAGCACAACAACATATAAGAACACCGAAAACATTATTTTCACCATTGATGTTTCCCGGAACCGGTGAGAAAGATAATCATTTTACCGATGTAGTGGAACAACATTTTACCTATCCACACATTATTAAAGAAGCATTCGGATCATTTGGTGCACAAGTATATTTAATTCACAATTATGAGGAATTGCTCGCGAAAAGAAAAGAATTATTATATACACCTCACTTGTATCAGGAGTTTATTTCCTCAAGTTTTG
The DNA here is from genome assembly GCF_001244735.1 of Bacillus andreraoultii. Lineage (GTDB taxonomy): Bacteria > Bacillota > Bacilli > Bacillales > Caldibacillaceae > Caldifermentibacillus > Caldifermentibacillus andreraoultii. Next base: position 82,924 of record NZ_LN868935.1, on the reverse strand, counting down.
GTAAAGATGCTCGTTTATTTGTAGTTGGGGAAAAAGTAGTTGCGTCCATGTATCGGACGAACAGTACGGACTTTCGTGCGAATATAACAAATGGTGGTAAGGCGCACAAGTTTGATCCACCAGAAAGTTTTATGGAGCTCGCGGTAAAAGCTTCTAAAGCGGTAGGTGCAGATTTTTCCGGTGTAGATTTATTATTTGGTGAAAATGGAGAACCGATAATTTGTGAAGTGAATTCAAATGCTCATATAAAAAATGTATTTGATTGTACAGGAGTAGATGTGTCCTCTTATATTATTGATTACATATTGGAGAAGATGACCAATGATTAATGGTTTGTTAGTTTACCATAGAGAAGATTACGAGAAAAATCAATGGTTTGCCCATGAGATAATGGATTGCGGGCGAGACCATCATCTTCATATTGAACTCGTATTAACCGATGAACTTGTACTTGGTATGGATGAGGAGCTTTTTGTTACGGTGAAAAATAAACGGATGAAACGCCCATCATTTGTTATTAATCGAAGTCGTGATAGTTTAATCGCAACACATTTTGAACGAATGGGAAGTCGCGTCTTTAATTCGTCCTTTGTGACAGAAATTTGTAATCATAAAGGACGAACACATCAATTTGTTAATGCCAACGGAATTAAGTCAGTCAAAACATGGTTCGTAAACCGTAACTATACCCCATTGGAGCAATTGAATCATGCCTTTCCTCTTGTTTTAAAAGCGGTTAATGGACATGGAGGAAATGAAGTTTTTTTATTACAAAATCGGGATGCGTTAACCGAGAAAATCGAAAACTTTCCATCAGATGAGTATATTTTACAAGAAGTGTGTGGTAACCCTGGAACTGATATACGTGTATTTGTGTTAGGAAATCAAATTTTGGCAGCTGTAAAAAGATATTCGGAGACGAGTTTCAAATCGAACTTTTCATTGGGAGGACAAGTTGAACCGTATTCGTTAACAGAAGATGAAAAGCAATTAGTTGGTAAAATTATTAGATTCACCCGGTTTGATTTTGTAGGAATTGATTTTCTTCTAGACAAAGACGGCCATTTTTTATTTAACGAAATTGAAGATGTTGTTGGTACAAGAACACTTTATCAATGTTATGAGATGGATGTTGTTCACAATTTCGTATCTTATATAAAATCATGCCTTAAATAAAGAAAAGGGCTGATAGCTACTTCAAGCGATCAAGCCCTATAAATTACACTTTCAATTTAATTAGACGTTGAATGTTTTTAATGGTTTCGATATGCATCCCTTCATGGAATAGGCTGAATTGAAGTGTTTGGGCTACAGTCGTTAACGAAATAAGGCGGTTTATTCTTAATGTGGAAGGTAATGCTTCGTTTAAGCGACCTTTTAGTTTTGACTGAATTCTAGACTTTTGTTCTGTTAAAACCGAATGTATGTCATCTAGAGATGGAACGCTTTTATCCCAATTATTTGGGCTCGTTCCTGCTGCAAAATAGGTAACAAACTCGTAAGGTAACCCCAATTCTTCTCCAAGCGCTTCAAATGCTAATTTCTCTTGTATGACCGCGATATGGCCAAAATTCCAACGTATGTTATTATTAAAGCCATCTGGAATGATATCAACTATTTGTTCAGGGATTTGATTCAACAAATTTTCTGTCAACCCGCGAACCGTTACAATTGTATGGAATAAATCTTTTTCCATAAGTATCCCTCCAATACCCTTTTATATGAATTTATACGACCTTATTGAAATAATTCCTTTTTATTTTTGTATAGGTAAATAATTTTAAAAATTTAAAAATTATTATTGACACCGTAATTAAAATGATTTATCATTAATTCCAACAATTCAATTTATTGTAAAGCGATGATGAAGAGTAGTATTCTATTTAGACACTGAAGAGAGCTAGTGGGTGGTGCAAACTAGTGTGATCGGATAGAAGAATGGGCTTCTGAGCTTCCAAACCGAACCGAAATTTTTGCAGTAGGCTTTGGCGATAAACGTCCGGTCGTTATCTTGGACAATAATTAAGCATTTGCTTGATTATGCTAAAGTGAGCTGTTTTTGCTAATAAAGGTGGTACCGCGGTCCCTCGTCCTTTAATGGATGGGGGATTTTTGTGTTTTTTTAAGGGGGGCATAAAACCCCTAAGGCTTTAGCCTAGTGGTAGTTCAACGTTTCGATACTAAAGTTAAGAAAACTGAATAGGATAAACTCGATGAGTAAGAAGAGTAAGCAAGATGGAAGCGTGACAGAGAGCTGGCGTTGGTGGAAATCCAGTACGTGGACGTTTGCTGAATGGCCTTACGAGAGAAAGACTGAAAGATTAGAAAGGATATCATTTGTTCCTAACCTAATTCAGTAAGTTGATTCGTTATTCCGACGTTATACGGATAGGATATCGGTTACACCGAGCTTAATCTTGGTACCTGTATCTGAAGAAGATGAAGAGATATGTATTCTTTTCAATTGAGGTGGCACCGCGGTGTACAATCGCCCTCTACGAACACAGACTGATTGTGTTTGTAGAGGGCTTTTTTATTTGAAAAAATTGTAGTGATGAAAGGAGTTATTTGTGTGAGTAAAAATCCCCCGCTTTATAAATTTATTCGATTGGCAAATGTAAATTTAACACCGACAGATATTTATAATCGGCTGACTGGTAAAAAGAAATTTTTATTAGAAAGTACCTTTCAACATAAAAAGAAGGGGAAGTTTTCTTTTATTGGAGAGGAACCATATATGGGAATCATTGGGAATGGCAGTGAAACGACTATGTATCACTATGAAACAGGTGTAACGGAAAAATTTGGAGAAAATGCGCTTGTTGTATTGAAAAAATATTTGCCAAAAATTGACTTGGATATTTCACTTCCATTTTATGGTGGGGCAATTGGTTATGTTGGTTATGATGCCATTCGACAATTTGAATGTATTGGTTCAGATCTTCCCGATGACATACAAATGCCAGATATCCATTTTTTACTCTATAAAACAACGATCATCATCGACCATAAAGAAGATAGGGTATATTTGGTGGCAGTAAATGTAGAACAAGAATTAGAAACGGAATTAGATGAGCGTTTAAATAAACTTGAAGAGAAACTGAAAAACGGGAACGAAATAGGTGACATCGAAGTCAGTTCAGTCCAATTTTTTCCAGAGATAACAGAGGACACTTTTATAAAAAAAGTGGAGGAGGCAAAGGAATATATTCAAAAAGGAGACATTTTTCAAGTTGTTTTGTCCCAACGATTTATTGCTCAAATAGACGGAGATCCATTTCACATTTATCAAAAATTACGGAAAGCAAATCCTTCTCCATATATGTTTTATATCGATTTTGGTGATTACACCCTTCTCGGTGCATCTCCTGAAAGTTTAATTCAAACGGAAGGGAGAGAGATGATTACAAATCCGATTGCGGGAACGAGACCCCGCGGGAAAACAGATGAAGAGGATAGTCGCTTAGCAGAAGAGTTGCTTTCCGATGAAAAAGAACTGGCAGAACACCAGATGCTCGTTGATTTAAGTAGAAATGATCTCGGTAAAGTGGCAAAAAGTGGAACGATTGAGCTACCAACATATATGAAAATAGAAAAATACCAACATGTCATGCATATCGTTTCAGAGGTAAAAGGGCAACTAAGGGAAGATCTTACAAGTATCGACGCATTAATATCGTGCTTACCAGCTGGAACTGTATCTGGAGCACCGAAAATTCGGGCGATGCAAATTATTAATGAGTTGGAGGAAAAGAAACGAGGCGTTTATGCGGGGGGTGTGGGCTATATCAATTACAATTTTGATTTGAATATGGCATTAGCGATTCGCTCCCTTGTAATTATCGATGGGAAAGCATATTTACAAGCAGGGGCCGGTATTGTTCATGATTCCAACCCTTACTTAGAATATGAAGAAACATTAAATAAAGCAAAGTCGTTAATGGAGGTGGTACAAAATGTATTTATTGATTGATAACTATGATTCTTTCACGTATAACATTTTTCAATACTTTTCAGAAGCAGGAGTAAAGGTTCAAGTTGCCCGTAATGATGAAATTTCCATTTTAGATATTGAAAAGCTACAACCTGAAGGAATTATTATTTCTCCAGGACCAGGAACACCTGAGGATGCTGGTATTTGCATTGAAGTGATTCAACAATTTTATCAAACGACCCCAATATTAGGTATTTGTTTAGGTCATCAAGCTATTGCCGTTGCTTTCGGTGGAGCACTCTTGCAAGCCGAAAAAATTATGCATGGGAAGACTTCCATAATTACCCATAATGGTTGTGGTATCGTAAAAAATATTCCAGAACAAGTGACTGCTATGAGATACCACTCACTTGTTATCAATAAAAATGAATTACCGGAGGATTTGGAAATAGTCGCAAACTCCATTGATGACAAAGAAATAATGGCAATTAAACATAAGGATTATCCGTTATATGGAATTCAATTTCATCCCGAATCAATTGGTACCGAAGACGGAAAGCAAATCTTCCAAAACTTTATTGAAATGGTTTCGAGAAAGGAGATTACCCCATGAAAATGTACTTGGAAAAATTAATCAGTGGTGAAGACTTGACTTTTGAAGAAATGAAGGAAGCGACAAGTTATTGTCTTGAAGAAGCGACAGATGTTGAGATTGCAGCACTTTTAACCGCGATGCAAGCAAAAGGCGAAACAGCCGATGAAATTGCGGGAATTGTTGATGTGATTTTATCTAAATCAACTTTACAAGTACCGACAATTAATGATGCAATTGATAATTGTGGGACAGGTGGCGACAAATCTTTTAGCTTTAATATTAGCACGACGTCTGCATTTGTCATTGCAGGAGCGGGAATTACTGTTGCTAAACATGGCAACAGGAGTATTACGAGTAAATCAGGTAGTGCGGATGTCTTAGAAGCTTTAGGTGTCTCCTTAACCCTATCTAAACAACATATCGAGGAATTGCTACAAGAAAATAATATCGCTTTTTTATTTGCACCAAATGTCCACGCATCGCTGAAGCCATTTATGAAAGTAAGAAGAGATTTAGGAATTCGCACTGTTTTTAATATTATCGGCCCGCTAACAAATCCTGTTCAATTAAATTCGCAACTACTCGGTGTTTATGATTCGGCTTATTGTGAAATGTTGGCAAAAACGTTAAAGAAACTTGGAAGGAATCGAGCAGTTGTTATAAATGGGGCTGGACGTCTTGATGAGGCTACTTTGGCAGGAGAAAACCATCTAGTCCTATTGGATAACGGTAATATAACATCGTTAGCATTATCACCAGAAGAAGTCGGATTACCAATGTATTCCATTGAGGCGATTCGCGGTGGTGATGCAAATCGAAATGCTGAAATATTACTGGATGTTTTAAAAGGGAAAAAAGGAGCCTATTATGACACCGTGTTATTAAATGCTGGATTAGGAATTTTTACGAGTGGGAAAGCAAAGACGATACATGAAGGAATTGAAAAGGCGAGAGAAAGTATCGAATCGGGGGAAGCATTAAAAAGGTTACAATATTTAATCGGATTCAGTAAAAAAGTACCGCGAGAGGTGGTTTAAATGACAATCCTGGATAAAATTATTGCCAAAAAAAGAGAAGAGATTAAACGAATCTCAAATCAATCTATTGCCCCTGTGAAAAATTATTCTGTACCAAGTTTTAAAGAGTTCGTGTCAAATTCAACTGAAATGAACATCATTGCGGAAATAAAGCGTGCCTCACCGTCTAAGGGAGCGATTAATAGTGAAGTTAACCCTGTCATTCAAGCAAAAAAATATGAATCTTTAGGTGCAACGGCCATTTCGGTTTTAACAGACGAAACGTTTTTTCAAGGATCTATGAATGATTTAAATCAAGTGAGTCAAGAGGTGCAGTTACCCATTTTATGTAAAGACTTTATTATTGACCAATTACAAATAGACATAGCCAAAGCAGCTGGCGCAAACATCATTTTATTAATTGTGGCAGCTCTAGATGATTGCACACTTAAGGATTTATATCAATATGCAGTTGAATTAAATTTAGAAGTCCTTATCGAAGTTCATAACGAGGAGGAAATGGAGCGAGCACTCATGTTAAAGCCAGATATTATTGGGATTAACAATCGGAATTTAAAAACATTTGAAGTAAATTTAGCCGTTACAGAGCGGTTAACAAAAATGGTTACAGATCCAGAAATAATTTTAGTAAGTGAAAGTGGAATGAAGTCGCGGGAAGATGTTATGCGAGTAAGAGATGCTGGAGCAAAAGCAATTTTAGTAGGTGAGACCTTTATGCGGGCAGAAAAACTTGACGAACAATTTAAAGCATTCCGAGTCCCATTGAAAAATCAATAAGGAGTGAGTAGAATGCTTGTAAAAATTTGTGGAATCCAAACATTATCTGCCGCAAATGCAGCAGCGAACGCAGAAGCCGACTTTATTGGTTTTGTATTTGCTGAAAGTTCACGGCAAGTAACACCTCAAGTTGCTAAAGAAATCGCTGAACAATTGCCTGGGAAAATAAAAAAGGTTGGAGTCTTTGTTAACGAGTCACCTGAAAAAATGAAAGATATTGCTAATTTTGTAGGGCTTGATTTTTTACAATTACACGGGGAAGAATCGGCTACGGTTGCCGAACAACTACCCTATCGGATAATAAAGGCATTTGGGGCAAATTCGATCAATCGAGAAGAAATTCACTCGTACCCATGTGATTATTATTTAATAGATAGTCCACGAGGAAAATATCGAGGTGGAACAGGGAAACCATTTAACTGGCATCGCCTTTTAGACTATAGGGTAGATTCAAGAAAATTAATTTTAGCAGGTGGATTAACAGTAGACAATGTCAGTGAGGCGATTTCTATTGTTAAACCAGTTGGCGTAGATGTATCTAGTGGCGTAGAGACAGACGGAAAAAAAGATTCAGGAAAAATGACTCAATTTATTAATCGAGCAAAAACAAGTGGAAAGGATGAGCGCATTGACAACTTATACAATGCCAGATAACCGGGGGCGTTACGGAAACTACGGAGGTAGATTTGTACCGGAATTATTAATGCCAGCACTTTTGGAACTTGAAGAAGCCTATCAATCTGCTAAAAATGATCCAGAGTTTAACCGACAAGTCGAGTATTACTTACAACAATATGTTGGTAGAAAAACACCCCTTTATTATGCAGAACAATTAACGAAAGCAATTGGAGGACCGAAGATATTTCTAAAAAGAGAAGATTTGAATCATACAGGAGCACATAAAATTAACAATACAATCGGGCAGGCTTTGCTTACACTTCGGATGGGAAAGAAGAAGGTAGTTGCGGAAACAGGAGCGGGTCAACATGGAGTTGCAACAGCGACTGTTTGTGCATTGTTTGGTTTAGATTGTGTTGTCTTTATGGGTGAAGAAGATATAAAACGGCAAAAATTGAATGTATTTCGTATGGAATTGTTAGGGGCAGAAGTAAGAGGTGTTGCGAGTGGGAGTGGAACGTTAAAGGATGCGACAAATGAAGCGTTAAGATACTGGGCAAGTCATGTAACGGATACGCACTATATTTTAGGCTCAGCTGTCGGACCGCACCCATTTCCATTAATTGTTCGTGACTTTCAAACCGTGATTGGGAAAGAAACAAAGGAACAAATCCTTGAACAAACTGGAAAGCTTCCAGATGCAGTTGTTGCTTGTGTTGGTGGAGGAAGTAATTCAATCGGAATGTTTCACCCGTTTATAGAAGAGGAGTCAGTCAAATTATATGGAGTTGAAGCAGCTGGTGCAGGAATAAATACAGAGCAACATGCGGCGACAATGACAAAGGGGGAGGCTGGAATAATCCATGGAACATTATCAAAGCTTTTACAAACACCAGGTGGCCAAGTAAAGGAGGCGTTTTCCATTTCAGCTGGTCTAGATTACCCAGGAGTGGGACCAGAACATAGTCACCTGCACGATACAGGAAGAGTAATTTATGAGCCAATTACGGATGACGAAGCGTTAACTGCATTTCAATTTTTAACAAAGACTGAAGGAATTATACCGGCGTTAGAAAGCGCACATGCAATTGCTTATGCATTGAAGCTAGCAAAAACGATGCAATCAGAGGAAACGTTAGTTGTTTGTTTGTCAGGTCGAGGGGACAAAGATGTAGAACAAGTAATGGACCGGTTGGAGAGTCGATAAAATGGGCAAGGAAAAAATTAATCGAATATTAAATGAGCGATTAGCTAGGGGTGAAAAATTGTTTGTTCCTTATATTATGGCTGGCGATGGGGGGTTAGATGTATTGGAAGACCGGATTCAATTTCTAACGGACTGTGGTGTTTCAGCAATAGAACTAGGTATTCCGTTTTCTGACCCTACAGCAGATGGCCCGACAATTCAAAGTGCAGGAGTAAGAGCGTTAACAAATGGAACAACATTAGCGAGCGTACTAGATCGACTAAAAAGCTTTAAACATAAACGTACTATACCGATTATTTTAATGACCTATATAAATCCAGTTTTATATTATGGAATTGAAAACTTTGTGGAAAAATGTGTTGTGGCTGGGGTTGATGGAGTCATTATCCCGGATGTACCGTTGGAAGAGGAAGAATTGATAGCCGGTATCTTGCAAGAGAATAATGTAGCATTCATTAGATTAGTGGCGATCACTAGTCCGATTGAACGGGTTCAACTGATTGCGAGTCGTACGGAAGGCTTTTTATATGCTGTTTCTGTTATGGGTACGACAGGTGTTCGTAATCATCACGATGAACAAGTAAAAGACTATTTACAAATGTTAAAAGGGGTAAGTACAGTCCCTGTCTTAGCAGGGTTTGGTGTGTCCACTATAAACCAAGCGCAAGAACTTGGCACCTATTGTGATGGCGTTGTTGTTGGAAGTAAAATTGTTGATTTGTTTAATAATGGGAAACGAGAAGAAATTCGTGAACTTATTCAAGGAAGTGTGTTAAAGAAACGCTCCCATGTTTAATTGAAAAAAGTAAGGTGAATCTTACTTACATAGGTTCACCTTACTTTTTTTGTTATTTTTTTCACTTCTTCATTCAATGACTTAAACAAACTCGCAGTCATTAATATCATGATGACAGAAAACGGTAAAGCAGCAATAATCATGGCGTTCTGCAAAGCCATTAAACCTCCAGAGTATAATAAGACAAGGGAAATTGCTGCAAGTAAAATACCCCATACTAACTTCAGTCGATTGGGCGGATTTTGTGCACCATTGGAAGACATCATTGATAATACGTACGTTCCAGAATCTGCAGATGTGATAAAAAATGTAACGACGAGAATAATGGCAATAATTGACATAATCACTCCAAATGGATAATGGTCAAATACGCCAAATAATAACTGTTCGACGGCAAGATTTGAAATTTTAGCAATACTAGTTGCTTCCAGACGAATGGCAGAACCACCGAAAGTAGAGAACCAAAAGAACCCAATAACGGATGGTACTAATAAAACATAGAAAATGAATTCACGGATTGTTCTACCTTTTGAAACTCGAGCTATGAAAATCCCGACAAACGGGGACCAAGCAATCCACCACGCCCAATAGAAAATCGTCCAGCTATTAATCCATTCACGTGCCTCTGGATCAAGGGGAGCAATCCGGAAACTCATTCTTGGTAAATTCTGTAAATACCCACCGATTGAATCGGTAAATAAATTTAAAATGGTTAATGTAGGACCAATGAAAAACATCATAAAGAGTAATAAAAAAGCAAGGAACATATTTGCATTACTTAAAATTTTTATCCCTTTTCCTAAACCGGATAGAGATGAAAGGGTAAAGAGAAATGTAACAATAATAATGATAACTAGTTGAATCCAAAATGAAGTAGGTATATGAAACAAATAAGATAGACCACCATTAATTTGCATGGCACCAAAGCCTAAAGTAGTTGCAACACCAAAAACAGTTGATAAAACAGCTAAAATGTCAATGAGTTTCCCGGTTCTCCCAGTAACTTTATTACCAAGAATTGGCTTTAAAGTAGCACTTATTGTTACAGGTTCATTTTTACGAAAGCTATAATAAGCAAGTATTAAAGCGACAATTCCATAAATAGCCCAAGCGTGGAGTCCCCAATGGAAAAAGGTAAATCTTAATGCATCTTTTACCCCTTGTTGTGTACCTAGTTCCCCCGTAGGCGAGCTAATTGCATAATGACTGAGTGGTTCAGCTGCTCCATAAAAGACAAGACCAATTCCCATCCCTGCACTAAATAGCATCGCAAGCCAAGTTCCCCGAGAAAATTCAGGTTTATCCTCTTGTTTACCTAATTTTATTCTCCCAACTGGGGTAATAAATAAATAAAAGCAAATAGCAAGAAAACAAGTAACGACAATCAAATAGTACCAACCAAAGGCATTTGTAATAAAGTCTTGAATACTTGCTGTGACCGATTCAAGAAGGTTTGGTGAAAATATACCAAAGATTACTAACAATAGTAAAATAACTGCCGAATATATGAACACAGATGTAAGTTTCTTCATAAGTTTTGCTCCTGACCGTAAAATTTAAATAAATAATGACAAGCTTAGTATGAGTAATTGTGATAAATTTAATCAAAAAAAGACCCCTTAAACTAAAAGGGTCAGAAGGTAAAAAATTAAATATTTAATAGTGCTTTTGCCTTGTTTTCCTTAACCATTTTAATAAACAATTGTACAAAACGTGTATCATTCGTTAGTTCTGGGTGGAAAGCACTTGTTAATAAATGACCTTGTTTTGCGGCAACAATATGCCCATCGACGTTTGCTAGTACATCAACGTTTTCTTTAACTTGTTCAATATATGGGGCACGGATAAAAACAGCGTGGAATGGTTGATCAAAACCTACTACAGTTAAATCTGCTTCAAAACTTTCTCGTTGACGTCCGAAAGCATTTCTTCTTACGGAAATATCCATTAATCCGAGATGTGACTCATTGGAACCGACTAGTTCTTTAGCAACTAATACCATTCCTGCACAAGTTCCAAAGATTGGTTTTTCATCTTCAGAAAACTGTTTTAAAGGCTCAAAAAATCCATACTGGTCAATTAATTTTCGCATTGTTGTACTTTCTCCACCAGGTAAGATGAGGCCATCAACTTCATCTAATTGGTGTGGATTTTTTACAATGATAGCTTTTGTACTAAGCGATTCAATTTGTTCTATATGTTCAGTTACAGCACCTTGAAGGCCTAAAACACCGATAGTTATATCGTTCACTTCATATACCTCCTATTTAATCAAAAAAATAGGCAAGAAAGATTCACGTCACTTGCCCATCAACAAATCAACATAATTTAAAAAGTACGAGAGAAAACGGGGGTGGTTACCTCCCTAATTCCTTATATACCACGGTTTTGCATTCTTTCTTCAGCAGCTAATGTGGAGATTTCAATTCCTTTCATAGGAGTTCCAAGGTCTTTTGATAATTTGGCAATTAAATCATAGTCTTGGTAGTACGTAGTTGCTTGAACGATGGCACTAGCAAACTTTTCCGGTGTTTCAGATTTAAAAATTCCTGAACCAACGAATACGCCATCTGCACCTAGTTCCATCATTAACGCAGCATCTGCAGGAGTTGCAACACCACCAGCAGCAAAGTTCACTACTGGAAGACGGCCTGCTTCTTTAATTTGTTTTAATACGTCAAATGGTGCACCGAGATTTTTTGCCTCTGTCATTAATTCATCATCATTCATGTGAACGACTCTTCGTACTTGCGCATTTACTTTACGAATGTGGCGGACTGCTTCAACAATATTTCCTGTACCTGGTTCTCCTTTTGTTCGTAACATGGCAGCACCTTCACCAATTCGCCGAGCAGCTTCTCCTAAATCACGGCAACCACATACGAAAGGAACGGTAAATTCACTTTTTAATAAATGAAATTCTTCATCAGCTGGTGTTAATACTTCACTTTCGTCTATGTAATCAACACCCATTGCTTCTAGTACTCTAGCTTCAACTATATGACCAATACGAGCCTTAGCCATGACAGGAATTGTAACAGCATTCATGACTTCCTCAACAATACGAGGGTTTGCCATTCTTGCCACGCCACCTGCTGCGCGAATATCGGATGGTACACGTTCTAAAGCCATTACAGCTACAGCTCCAGCGGCTTCAGCAATTTTCGCTTGCTCTGCGTTTACAACATCCATAATGACGCCACCTTTTTGCATTTGCGCCATACCTCTTTTCACTAAATCCGTACCTACCATTTTTTCCATTTTTTCCACTCCATTTCTTTCAATTTTTTATGTAGAATTAAGAAGCCTACTTCCTGAAGTTCAACTCTAATCAGCAGAAGTTCTATACTTCTACAAATTAGGATTCATGCCAAAAAGCATTTGATATATTTTGCATTTTTTGAATTCTATTATATTATAAATAGGTACTGACATTGTTAAAAGTGTCAGTTTTTATAAAAACAATCATGTCAGTTAGGGTGAGAAGAATGGAAATGTTATCAATCCATTTAGAACGTAATCAGGAAACACCATTATATGAGCAGCTATATCTTTATATAAAAAAGGAGATCGCTATTGGAAATATTACTTTTGGAGAAAGGCTCCCATCAAAAAGGAAGCTAGCTAATTTTTTAAGTATTAGCCAAAACACAGTCGAAACAGCTTATGAACAGTTAGTGGCAGAAGGGTATGTTGAAAGTATTCCACGAAAAGGATATTATGTGCTAGCTTATGAAGATTTAGAATATGTTAGACAAGAAGTAAAAAAAGATATAAAAGTAAATAAAAATGAAGAGCAGATTATTTACAATTTTCATCCAGGATGGGTCGATACAGAACATTTCCCTTTTGAAAGATGGAGAAAATATGCCAAACAAATTATGGCGAATGAAAATCATCATTATTTATTGTTAGGGGATAGGCAAGGAGAGTATGATTTACGTAGCGAGATCAGTCAATATTTATTTCAAGCAAGAGGTGTTCATTGTCATCCGAATCAAATTATCATTGGCGCGGGTCTAGAAATATTACTACAACAATTAATCATGTTGCTCGATAAACGAACAATATATGGGGTGGAAGATCCAGGCTATCATGTCATCTCACATATATTGAAGAAATTTCAGAACGAAGTATTTCCTCTTGAAGTTGATGAAGAAGGAGTTAATGTGAAGGAGATAGAAGCCGGAAATATTGATGTTGTTTATGTTACACCTTCTCATCATTTTCCGTATGGGTCCATTCTTTCTGTCAATCGAAGAATAAAACTATTAAATTGGGCTTCTGCGAAAGAGAATCGATATATTATTGAAGATGACTATGATAGTGAGTTTCGTTATAGCGGTAAATCTATCCCGTCATTACAATCGATGGATCAAAATGGGAAAGTGATTTATTTAGGAACTTTTTCAAAAGCACTCATGCCATCTATACGAATTAGTTACATGGTGTTACCTGATCGTTTAATAAAAAAATATACAACTGAACTAAACTTTTATCAATGTTCCGTTTCCCGTCTTGACCAAGTTTTGTTAACCGAATTTATGCGTAATAGGGAATTCGAGAAACATTTGAATCGAATGCGAAAAATTTACCGTAGAAAATTGGAATTGGTGTTAAATTTGTTTAAGCCGTATGAAAACCAAATAACCGTCTTTGGTGCACATTCTGGTTTTCATCTTGTCTTAGCAGTGAATAATGGTATGAACGAAGAAGAATTAGTTGAGCGTGCGTTGAATGCTCGATTAAAAGTATATCCTGTTTCTAACTATTCCATGATAAAAAGGGTTGACTTACCACCAAAAATTGTCATTGGTTTTGCTGGTATTCGTGAGGCTGATTTACAGAAGGCAATGACAATGTTATTAAACTGTTGGGGGATTTTTGAAAAATAATTATGATCGAAAATGACAAATTCAGAAAGCAACTTTTGAAAATACTGAGCGAAAATGTGTTTATGAGCGGTTTTATTGAAAAAAGGCTTGTCCAAGTTATTTATTGGCTAATAAGAAAGTATAAATGTTTCAATTTCTACTATCCTTGTGCGCATAAACGCGCAAGGATAGTTCTAGCAGCATTGCATTAAAGCCCAAAAACCCTCTTTCTCAACAACCGAGCTCTAATCTCTCGTTTCGCCTGGAGGTTTTCGCGTCCCTTTAGTTTTTTTATTGGTCACGAGCATAAGAGTAAAAGAGGCTGGGACATAACTAGCCAAAAGTAGTATATAAAAAGGTTCCAGGCAATAAAAAATTTGCTTGGAACCTTTTTTGTGGGGTTTTTCCATTTCTCGTCACTATTTTACCGCTGATGGCGGTGACTTTTCTCATATTCACCGCCATCAACGCAAAGGCTAATTCATTTTTCACTTTCTGTTTTCCTCTGACGGAAAAACGAGTGAAACCTAAATTAGCCTTCAGAAAACCGAACGCTGGTTCTACATCAATTTTACGTTTTCCGTAAATTTCACCAGTTTTCTCGTCTGAAAGCTTCGTACGTACATATTCTTTTTGGGACTCCCACTTTTCATTTATGTAGACTTTTCGGTTGTTCCCTTCTTTTGCTTTCGTGCATAAATCGCGGAGTGGACAATCCGAACAGTCCTCACACTCGTACACTTTAAATTCACGGGTGAATCCGTACCTGTCTGTTCGTTTGGAATGATGGCTAAATCGTACTTTCCGACCATTTGGGCACAGAAAAGTATCTTCGTCCTCATTATATTCCCAATTATCTACATGAAAAGCGTTGTCCTTATGCTTCTTTTTCTTCTCCTTTCGATATTGATTGTATGTAATAAGTGGCGTTCGATTTCGATTCTCGATGATATCTTCATAATTCTGTTCGCTACCATATCCTGCATCCGCGACAATGAATTCCGGAAGCTCGAAAAAGTTTTCTTCAATCGTGTCGAGAAAAGGAATTAAAGTGCGTGTATCGGTCGGGTTTGGGAAAACATCGTAAGCGAGCACATATTGACCTTCCGTCGCAATTTGGACATTGTAACCAGCTTTCAATTGACCGTTCTTCATGTAGTCGTCCTTCATGCGCATAAACGTCGCATCTGGGTCCGTCTTTGAGTAACTATTGCGATCACCGAAAATCTCCATATCGTTTTGATACTTTTGTTTGCGAGTAATGAAATCCATCCATTGCTTCCGAGATTGTATGGGTAATTTGCGTTCGGAACGGAGCTTTTTCCGTTCACTCCCAACTTCAGATACTTCAATCTTTTTATTATATTCCTCGATTTTCTCGTCTAACTTTTCGACTACTTCTTCCATTTCTTTGACGGAAAGTTCCTCTTCCTTTTCTCGCTCTATTGCTGGGATGATCTCCTTCTCTAGCAGCTCATCATACAGTTGATTGGACTTTTCAATTAGCTTATCACTATATCTTTCAATGGACTTCCGCCATACAAAGGTGAACTTATTTGCGTTTGCTTCAATTTTTGTACCATCAATAAAAATGGCTTCCTCTTNAAGAGGCTGGGACATAACTAGCCAAAAGTAGTATATAAAAAGGTTCCAGGCAATAAAAAATTTGCTTGGAACCTTTTTTGTGGGGTTTTTCCATTTCTCGTCACTATTTTACCGCTGATGGCGGTGACTTTTCTCATATTCACCGCCATCAACGCAAAGGCTAATTCATTTTTCACTTTCTGTTTTCCTCTGACGGAAAAACGAGTGAAACCTAAATTAGCCTTCAGAAAACCGAACGCTGGTTCTACATCAATTTTACGTTTTCCGTAAATTTCACCAGTTTTCTCGTCTGAAAGCTTCGTACGTACATATTCTTTTTGGGACTCCCACTTTTCATTCATGTAGACTTTTCGGTTGTTCCCTTCTTTTGCTTTCGTGCATAAATCGCGGAGTGGACAATCCGAACAGTCCTCACACTCGTACACTTTAAATTCACGGGTGAATCCGTACCTGTCTGTTCGTTTGGAATGATGGCTAAATCGTACTTTCCGACCATTTGGGCACAGAAAAGTATCTTCGTCCTCATTATATTCCCAATTATCTACATGAAAAGCGTTGTCCTTATGCTTCTTTTTCTTCTCCTTTCGATATTGATTGTATGTAATAAGTGGCGTTCGATTTCGATTCTCGATGATATCTTCATAATTCTGTTCGCTACCATATCCTGCATCCGCGACAATGAATTCCGGAAGCTCGAAAAAGTTTTCTTCAATCGTGTCGAGAAAAGGAATTAAAGTGCGTGTATCGGTCGGGTTTGGGAAAACATCGTAAGCGAGCACATATTGACCTTCCGTCGCAATTTGGACATTGTAACCAGCTTTCAATTGACCGTTCTTCATGTAGTCGTCCTTCATGCGCATAAACGTCGCATCTGGGTCCGTCTTTGAGTAACTATTGCGATCACCGAAAATCTCCATATCGTTTTGATACTTTTGTTTGCGAGTAATGAAATCCATCCATTGCTTCCGAGATTGTATGGGTAATTTGCGTTCGGAACGGAGCTTTTTCCGTTCACTCCCAACTTCAGATACTTTAATCTTTTTATTATATTCCTCGATTTTCTCGTCTAACTTTTCGACTATTTCTTCCATTTCTTTGACGGAAAGTTCCTCTTCCTTTTCTCGCTCTATTGCTGGGATGATCTCCTTCTCTAGCAGCTCATCATACAGTTGATTGGACTTTTCGATTAGCTTATCACTATATCTTTCAATGGACTTCCGCCATACAAAGGTGAACTTATTTGCGTTTGCTTCAATTTTTGTACCATCAATAAAAATGGCTTCCTCTTCAATCAATTCCTTTTCCACGAGCTGATTTCGGAACTGGACAAAGCATTCACGTAGGATNAAGAGGCTGGGACATAACTAGCCAAAAGTAGTATATAAAAAGGTTCCAGGCAATAAAAAATTTGCTTGGAACCTTTTTTGTGGGGTTTTTCCATTTCTCGTCACTATTTTACCGCTGATGGCGGTGACTTTTCTCATATTCACCGCCATCAACGCAAAGGCTAATTCATTTTTCACTTTCTGTTTTCCTCTGACGGAAAAACGAGTGAAACCTAAATTAGCCTTCAGAAAACCGAACGCTGGTTCTACATCAATTTTACGTTTTCCGTAAATTTCACCAGTTTTCTCGTCTGAAAGCTTCGTACGTACATATTCTTTTTGGGACTCCCACTTTTCATTCATGTAGACTTTTCGGTTGTTCCCTTCTTTTGCTTTCGTGCATAAATCGCGGAGTGGACAATCCGAACAGTCCTCACACTCGTACACTTTAAATTCACGGGTGAATCCGTACCTGTCTGTTCGTTTGGAATGATGGCTAAATCGTACTTTCCGACCATTTGGGCACAGAAAAGTATCTTCGTCCTCATTATATTCCCAATTATCTACATGAAAAGCGTTGTCCTTATGCTTCTTTTTCTTCTCCTTTCGATATTGATTGTATGTAATAAGTGGCGTTCGATTTCGATTCTCGATGATATCTTCATAATTCTGTTCGCTACCATATCCTGCATCCGCGACAATGAATTCCGGAAGCTCGAAAAAGTTTTCTTCAATCGTGTCGAGAAAAGGAATTAAAGTGCGTGTATCGGTCGGGTTTGGGAAAACATCGTAAGCGAGCACATATTGACCTTCCGTCGCAATTTGGACATTGTAACCAGCTTTCAATTGACCGTTCTTCATGTAGTCGTCCT
Organism: Bacillus andreraoultii; assembly: GCF_001244735.1. Taxonomy (GTDB): domain Bacteria; phylum Bacillota; class Bacilli; order Bacillales; family Caldibacillaceae; genus Caldifermentibacillus; species Caldifermentibacillus andreraoultii. The sequence goes on along the minus strand of NZ_LN868935.1, from coordinate 65,284 downwards.
TCATGCGCATAAACGTCGCATCTGGGTCCGTCTTTGAGTAACTATTGCGATCACCGAAAATCTCCATATCGTTTTGATACTTTTGTTTGCGAGTAATGAAATCCATCCATTGCTTCCGAGATTGTATGGGTAATTTGCGTTCGGAACGGAGCTTTTTCCGTTCACTCCCAACTTCAGATACTTCAATCTTTTTATTATATTCCTCGATTTTCTCGTCTAACTTTTCGACTACTTCTTCCATTTCTTTGACGGAAAGTTCCTCTTCCTTTTCTCGCTCTATTGCTGGGATGATCTCCTTCTCTAGCAGCTCATCATACAGTTGATTGGACTTTTCAATTAGCTTATCACTATATCTTTCAATGGACTTCCGCCATACAAAGGTGAACTTATTTGCGTTTGCTTCAATTTTTGTACCATCAATAAAAATGGCTTCCTCTTCAATCAATTCCTTTTCCACGAGCTGATTTCGGAACTGGACAAAGCATTCACGTAGGATGTTTTCAATGAGTGGATTAGAACGGAAGCGATTGATGGTGCGATAGCTAGGTTCATGTCCTTGAGCTAGCCACATCATGCGGATACTATCCTGTAATAAAGCTTCTATTTTACGGCCGGAAAACACGGATTGCGTATATCCACACAAAATGACTTTCAACATCATACGAGGATGATACGCGGGACGGCCGGTTTGTCGTATGAAGTCCTCGAAAGCTTCTTCGGGAATACTCTCGACAAGATCATTGATCGCAAAAGCAATATCGTTTTCTTTCAACTTAATTTCTAAATTTAGCGGTAAAACTACTTGATTCATGTTATAATGTTTAAACATAAGGGCACCTCCAAAATTATTGTTTCGTCACTTTAATTTTATCAAAAGGTGCCCTTTTTGTTTACTAGAATTGTGACAAAAAAGGCGTTGGGTCTACACTTTTTAGTGTAAGCTCCAACGCCTTAATTTTTATTTTACTAAAGTTTTGTCCCAGCCTCTTTACGATTAATCAAACCAAATTGTTTTATCTTCAACTGGAGTACGTATTCCTTTAATATCAAATTCCTTTTTCGGATAGCCGATGTAGATTAGGCCGATGACTTTATCGTTTTCATCTAATTTTAAGAATGGCTTTAATTCTGGGTAGTGGGCGATGTCACCGGTACGAACAATTGTTGCAAGCCCCTTTTCTGTTGCTGAAAGGAGCAAGTTTTGCATGGCACAACCGGTAGCAACTATTTCTTCAATTTCAGGTACAATTCCCGAAGGACTTACTGCCATAATAATGATGACGGGTGCCCGCAATGGCCCTTTTTCCGCCTTTTCAATTTTCTTTTGTGCCTCTTCTTCAGTTAAATCGGCCGTTTTTTCCTTCATGATTCGTGCCATTTCTTTTCCTAATTTTATTCGACCGTCCCCTTTTATAACACGAAACTTCCATGGCTCTGTTTTTTTATGATTTGGTGCCCATACAGCCGTTTCCAATAATTCTTTAATAATTTCATCAGAAACTTCTTTTTCATCAACAACTCCTATTGATCGGCGTGACTTTATTAAGTCGACGAGTTCCATAAAATCTCCCTCCTGAAATTCTCTTCCTTTTTAGTATATGATGAACAAAGCATGAGTTCAAATTTTTACAAAATGATAAAAACAATAAATAAGACAAGATTTAAAAGAATACATATAGAAAAGAATTGTATCTACAACAGGAATTCATTATAATAAAGTAATGAATATTTGAATGTTACGGAATTATTAAAAAATAAAACCTATAAAATAAGACAGATATTTTTATTATTAAAAAATTTCTTTGAAAATAGTGTTGCATATTTATAGACATATACGTATAATTAACCATAATTAAAAACTATTAAATGATGAGTGAAATTAGGAGGATGTGGAGAGTATGAAAAAGATGAAGAAACTGGGGATGTTTTTAAGTATTATTATGATTATTTCTATGTTATCTGCATGTGGTTCAAACGAAACTAGCAAAGGGGAAGGGAATAATAAAGAAGCAAAAAGTGGTGATAGTAAAACACTTCGAATTGTGACGAATGCAAATTTTGCGCCGATGGAGTATTTAGATGGAGATAAAGTATTAGGATTTGATGTTGATTTTGTAAAGGCAGTGGCAGAAGAAGCAGGATATGAAGCGAAAGTTGAACATGTTGGTTGGGATGCACTATTCATTGAAGTTGAAGGGAAAACCGCTGATCTTGGTATTGCAGCAATTACAATTAATGATGATAGAAAGCAAACATATGATTTTTCTGTACCATACTACGCATCGAACATTCAAATTTTAGTTCCTGAAAACAGTGAGATAAAAACAGCACAAGATATTAAAGGGAAAGTTGTATCTGTCCAAAACGGGACAACGGGAATGGATGCAGCAGAAGCAGTCATCGGAAAAGGTAGCCCTGATATTAAAAAGTTTGAAGATAACAATCTGGCTATTCAAGAAATGTTAAATGGGGGTGCGGATGCTGTTTTAGCTGACAAACCAGTTGTCGAGGAGTACGTTAAAAATAATTCGGATCAAAAGTTAAAAGTCGTTGATGATGTGTCATTTGAACAAGAGTACTATGGAATCGTCTTTGCAAAGGGGAGTAAGTTAAAAGAAGAGTTTGATCAAGCGATTAATGCAATCTATGACAATGGTAAATACGCTGAAATTTATAAGAAATGGTTTGGAATTGAACCAGATATTGAACATTTAAAAGGGCTTCAATAACAGATGCGCTCTTAAAAATGCCTGGCTTTCTCTTAGATTGTCGTGTTAAAAATTTTTAAGAGAAATCCTGGCATTTTCATTTTAAATGAAAAGGTTGCGCAATAAATACGACAACGATTAGATTTTTCAAGAGAAAGAGAGGCTTTCGCATGACTTTTCGATTTGATTTAATTATTGATTACGCCCCATACTTTATAAGAGGAACCTTGCTTACAATCGGGTTGTCACTGCTTGGAATCTTATTTGGGACAATCCTTGGTTTATTTATTGGAATGGGAAAAATGTTAAAAAATAAATTTTTATCGTTTCCATTTACCGCCTATATTACTTTTTTTCGTGGTACGCCTTTTATGGTTCAAATCTTTATCATTCACTTCGGTGTCGTTACAGCAATTTTAGGAAATACAAATGGAATGGTTGCCGGAATTATTGCCATATCGTTAAACTCTGCAGCGTACATTTCAGAAATCTTTCGTGCAGGAATTCAAAGTCTGGATCGGGGACAAATGGAAGCGGCCCGTTCACTTGGTATGAGTTATGCACAATCAATGCGCCATGTCATTTTACCGCAAGCATTCAAACGGATGATTCCACCATTAGGTAATGAATTTATCGTGCTATTAAAAGACTCCTCGTTAATTTCATTAGTAGCCGTGCCTGAAATTATGTATTGGGCTCGTGCTTTCCAAGGTCAATATTACAAAGTATGGGAGCCGTATTTAACTGCAGCATTCATATACTTAATTCTTACCCTCGTATTGAGCATTTTATTAGCACAGTTGGAAAAGAGGTTAAAAACGGAATGATACAAGTAAACAATTTGAAAAAGTTTTTTGGAAATAATGAAGTATTAAAAGATATTACCGTTAATATACATCCACAAGAAGTCGTTGTTGTCATTGGCCCTTCTGGATCAGGAAAATCGACTTTTTTACGTTGCCTAAATCAGCTTGAAACGATTAGTGCTGGGGAAATTGTCATTGACGGTGTGAATATAACTGATAAAAAGGCGGATATAAATAAAATTCGAACAGAAGTTGGTATGGTGTTTCAACAATTTAATTTATTTCCACATAAAACCGTCTTAGAAAATATTATTCTATCACCAATTGTTGTGAAAAAGATAGATGAAGATATGGCAAAGAAAAAAGCTGTATCGTTATTAAAAAAAGTTGGATTAGAGGAAAAAGCGAATGCCTACCCTAGCTCGTTATCTGGGGGACAACAGCAACGGGTAGCCATCGCACGGGCTTTAGCTATGGAACCGAAAATTATGTTGTTTGATGAGCCGACTTCTGCTCTTGACCCTGAAATGGTCGGTGAAGTTTTAGAAGTTATGAAACAGTTAGCAAAAGAAGGAATGACAATGGTCGTTGTTACACATGAAATGGGGTTTGCTCGAGAAGTCGGTGATCGTGTACTCTTTATGGATGGAGGCTACATTGTAGAGAAAAATACACCAAATGAATTATTTGAGAATCCAAAACATGAACGGACAAAGTTATTTTTAAGTAAAGTGTTATAATTTCATTTCTCTAAGTCAATTCATCTTTTCAATTTCTTCACTTATTTCAACGTTTTCTACTTTATTAATGTTAATTTGCCAATCTATTGATAAAATCTAAACCTATTTTCTGTAGAATCTAAGGTTTAGATTTTTTTGCTTACGGACGTATTCTATACGCTTATTCGCCCTAAAGAAGGCTCTGGCAGCTACATCAAGTCGAAAAAGGCTCTAGCATTTTTAGTTTTCTTTATCGGGCTACCAAATAAGGATGTTTCACTAGTGTAGACGCCCGATTCGTGTTGAAAAGGAGGGAAAAGGTCATCTAGAAGAGTTCTAGACGCCCAAATTACGGTAAAATTGGTTGAAAAAGTCATCTAGAGCGTGTATAACCGCCCAACTCATGAATAATCGAATGGAAGTGATTATGTGCCATATCCACACATGGACACTTAAATATTCAATCAACAGAAAACGGACAAGCCCATTCATACGAAGCTTGTCCGTGTTGTTATTCTTATAAAAGGGTCAAAGAAGTGTACTTTGTTCTATTAATTAATTCGAATAAGTGAAGAACTTCACTTTTAATCCGATATAATATTTGAATACAATAAGGGATGACGAACAATGTAAAACATATTATCAATAGCCATAAAAGTTTTCATCATAGATTAGAGGTATTATTATGAATAAACCATCATTTACAAAGGATGAGAACGGTTTAGTGAAACCGAGTATGAATTGTTATTCTCAAGAATCACTACAAGAACTTTTTGACATTAAATATGCCCTAGATCAATCAGCTATTGTAGCAGTTGCTAATCAAAAGGGGATTATTACATATGCAAATAATATGTTCTGTGAGATTTCTCAATATAGTCGTGAAGAATTGATTGGTCAAGATCATCGGATTCTTAATTCGGGACGGCATTCAAAAGAGTTTTTTAAAGAAATGTGGAGAACAATTGGTTCAGGGAACATATGGAGAGGAGAAATATGTAATAAAAAGAAGGATGGTACATTATATTGGGTCCATACGACGATTGTTCCATTCTTAAATGAGAAAGGTAAGCCTTATCAATATATTTCTATTCGAACAGATATTACAAAAGAAAAAAGGCTGGAAAAGGAAATTAAGCAAAGTCATGAAAAGTATCGTTTAATAGCAGATCATTCCTCTGATTTTATTGCATTAATTGATCATGATGGGAATTTTCAATATGCCTCTCCTTCTTTTGAAAATTTATTAAGTAATGAAATGGATATGATTGAAAGGGGATCTCTATTTCAATGGATTCATCCGGATGATATGGATAAGATTCGTCATATTATTGAAACATTTTATACTGAAAAAGCAGATAAAGTACGTCAATTGGAATTTCGTATTCAAGCTGACGACAATACAATCATTGATGTCGAAGCAAATTTTGATATGATTGTAAACCATACTTTCTCTAATGAACCACTGCTATTACTTGTCATGCGTGATATACGATTTCGAAAACAAATTGAAGAAAAAATAGCTCAATTTGCTTTTCATGATAGCTTAACAAATTTACCGAATCGTCGCTATTTTATTGACCAATTACGCCAAGAAATTAGGTATGGAAAATATCATACTTCAAAAATGGCGGTCATGTTTATTGATATTGATAATTTTAAGTTTATAAACGATCATTTAGGTCATGAAAATGGTGATTTAATTTTAGTGGAATTAGCAAAAAGATTATTGGAAATTGTTGGGAGTCACCATCTTGTTGCTCGCTCTGGTGGAGATGAATTTGTTATTTTGTTAAAAGATATTCGTGACCCATTTGAAGTGGCAAATTATGCTGAAAAAATAGTAGAACGATTTCAACAACCGATAAGTACATTCGAAAAAGAATGGTTTTTATCTTGTAGTATTGGGATTTCTATTTTTCCTGACCATGGTAGTAATACAGAGCTTCTTTTAAAAAATGCCGATGCTGCACTATTTAGGGTGAAGGAACAGGGGAAAAATGGTTATGGAATATTTAATGAAAAATATGAAAATAAATCTTTTGAACGTTCGCTACTTGAAAATGCATTGCGGAAAGCATTAGAACATGATCAGTTTTTTATTGAATATCAACCGAAATTAAACCTTTTGACTGGAGAAATCATCGGTATGGAGGCACTAGTTCGCTGGAATCATCCAGAATTAGGACGGATTCCACCAAAAGAGTTCATCCCGTTAGCTGAAGAAACTGGGTTAATCGTTCCTTTAGGTATATGGATATTAAAAACGAGCTGTAATCAAAATAAAATTTGGCAGGAAAAAGGGTTTAAACCATTACCAATATCTGTCAATGTTTCGATTCGCCAATTGAAAGATCCAAAATTTATTCAAAAGGTCAAAAACATTTTAGAAGAAACGAAATTAAGTCCACAATATTTAGAACTAGAAGTAACCGAAAGTATCTTTGGAGATATTCATAATGCCGCATCAATTTTACAAAGTTTACGTGAGTTAGGGATCCAAATTTCCATTGATGATTTTGGTACAGGTTACAGTTCGCTTAGTTATATCAAACATCTTCCAATTGATATGTTAAAAGTTGATGCCTCTTTCATTCAAGATATTCACAAAAATGAGGAGAGTAAAGCAATTGTAAAGGCGATTATCACATTAGCAGAGACAATCGGAGTTAAAGTTATTGCAGAAGGTATAGAATTACAAGATCATGTAAAAGAATTAACATATAGTGGGTGTATGTTAGGACAAGGATATTACTTTAGTAAACCTCTAGTAACAAATGATTTTGAAAAATTTATGTATGATAATAGTAAGAAGGACTTAAGGTAAAAGATACTTTCATTTATAAGAATGAGCGTTCTTTTTATACGAGTGATTAAAAAAACGGACAATAATGAAATAATATTCTATAAACAATCATCATCGACATGATATACGAGTTAGGAATAATTTTTTGGAGGCGTCAATGTTGGGAAAAATAGATGTAGGTGAACTATTTTTTATGAGTGATGAAACGGATGAAGTGAATGAGGTAGAGGTTCTTGCAACAATGACTGTAGACGGAAGAGAATATGTTGCTGTAAGCTTAAGTGAAGATTTACATGACTCACATGATGATATTGATGTTGTTTTCCTTAAAGTAGAGAAAGATGGAGAATACGCAGCAATTGAATTAGATGAAGAATTTGAAATAGGTTTAACAAAATATCATTAAACAAAAAAGAGAACCGTACTTTTTAAAATGGTACCTATGTCAAGGACACAATAAAAAAAGAGGTTAAGCAACTAGAAGATGATTCCTATATTGAATAGGGGTCATCTTTTTTAAATTCCATTGATATCGATAATTGTTATAGTAAACCATATAGTGATTTATTTTTGCTTTTAGTTCTTTTAAGGATTTACAAGATTGATAGTCTACTTCATCTTTTAAATGACCAAAGAAAGACTCTTGAGGGGCATTATCCCAACAGTTCCCTCTTCGGGACATAGATTGTCCTAGGCCATATTTTTTTAATAACTTTTGATATCTGGGGCTCGTATAATGGCTCCCTTGATCAGAGTGGATGAAGGCATCTTTATGTAGTGTAATCTTCTTGTTTTTCATTAGTTTGTGAATCGTCTTTGTTGCGATGTCTAGAGTGATACGATCAGAAACATGGTAAGCTAGGAGTTCGTTAGTGGACGCATCTTTTATGGTTGACAAATAAGCCATGGAATTTCCGTTATATGGCAAATAAGTAATGTCCGTTAATAACACTTTTCCTGGAACTCCTTGCTTAAATTCCCTATTTAACTTGTTTGGAACAACCTGATGCTCCTTGGTTGCTTTAGCGATCCTTTTATAAGGATTTGGCTTTCTGTGAGGACAGATGATTCCATATTTCCTCATGATTCTCTGTATCTTTTTACGGCTAAACGTAATGTTAAAATCATTCTCCAGTATCATTTTAATGGAGCGTGAACCTTTCTTATATCCGCGCCGATTAAAGGCCTTTAAAATGATTTCCTTCGCTTCAAGATCCAATTTCTCCTTTGCTTCCCGGAAAGAGGAAGCCTTTAGGTAGCTATAATATCCAGACCGGGATACCTCTAAGAGGCCACATAGATACCTGGTCATCCCCTTAAATCCATTTTGTTCAATGGTCTCCTGAATCAATTGATATGCATTATTCGGATTTAGATTTTCGCTTGAGTTTAGCAGCCTCCTTTCTGTCGTTTCTAGCTTTTTTAACAGCTCAACCTGTCCTTCCAACAGTTCGATTCTTGCCTTTTGTCTTTCAATCACTTCGGACGGTGAAAGCTCACGTTTCAAGGGTCTGCCGGAAGCGTTTTTCCTCGTATCCGTAAGCCCAATCAAGCCATTCTTCTCATAGGCCTTTTTCCACCTGCAGGCTGACTGTTCGATTCGTTTTATTCCTATAACGTCCACATCGAAACCGTTCTCCGCAAAGATCTGACGAGGGAGTTTGCCAGCTAGGTACTCATCAATAAATCTATTTTTAAAATCGTCAGTATAGGTAATAGACCGATCGCTGACACGATGTATATTTGGATTCTGTTGAAGTGTTTTTATCTCTTTGGTTGAAAAAGTTATTTTACTCATGTTGTCCCCTAATCCCCATATTCTAAAATTCAAGTATATAAAAAAATACCTGTAGGTGAAACACTCTTTTTCAAGTGTCCTACCTACAGGTACCATTTTAATGATCCCGTCATTTTTTTAGCTAATAGGAAAGCATAAATTTCCCAATTTCTACTTTCCTTATGCACTTAAGCGGGACAAGGAAAGCTCTAGCAGCTACATCAAAGCCGAAAAAACCTCTTTTTTAGCGAACTCAAGTCTCTCGCTTCGCCAAGTTTTATTCGTCCCTAAAGTTTTCTTTAAAAACGTTCGAGAAATTATCTCTTTAAATCAATAAGCTTTCCACCACGTAATTGTTTTTCAATCAAGTCTATTTGTAATTCTTTCCCCATTTTCTGTAAAAAGCTTTCTTCTATCGTGTTGACAATTGAAATGACTGTACCTTCTTTCCCCATACGCCCGGTGCGACCAGACCGGTGTAAATATTGTTCTCGGGTGCTTGGAAAGTCAAAATGAATAACCGTTTGAACATCTTGTATATCAAGGCCTCGAGCCGCTACATCGGTTGTTAGTAATAATGGGACTTTACCAGAACGAAATTGTGCAATTGCCTCTTTCCGCTCTTTCTTTTTCCCTTCGCCAGCTAATACAGCTAAGTTTAGACCATGGTATTGTAATTTGATTGCGGCTTCTTCAACTTTATTTGTATTTTTTAAAAAGGCAATTGTGCGACCAGGGTTAGTATGCATAAATTTTCTTAGCGTATCTACCTTCTCTCGCTGTTCACTCTTAATATATACATGTGTGATATGCTTACCTTGATTTTTTTGCTGGATCCGAATGAGTTGTGGACTTGTTCCAAGCTCACTAGCCATTTGTTCCGCCTCTTTTGTTATCGTTGCAGAAAAGAAAAGTAACTGTCTTTCCTTCAACGTTGCTTTTATAATATTTTTTACTATTTGTATATGTTCTTTTGCAATCAATTGATCGGCTTCATCGATGACAATTGTTTTCACTTCATGCATTTTCAACTTTTTTGCTTGAATGAGTTCAAGAACCCGGCCAGGTGTCCCGACGACGATTTGTGGTCGGTCTTTTAACTTTTCAACTTGTTTTTTCATATTTGCCCCACCAATAAAGGAGGCACCTTTAAATGAAGTACCGTTTGTGAATTTCCGTATTTGATCTAGTATTTGCATCGATAGTTCACGGGAAGGAACGAGAATAACGGCTTGAACATGTTGTGTTTTTTTATCTAATTTCTGAATGATTGGTAAAAGATAGGCTAATGTTTTTCCTGTTCCGGTTGGTGATTCAACAATGAGATCTTTCCCCTCTAATATAGCAGGAACCGTTTCTTCTTGGACTGCTGTAGGTTGTTCAAATCCTGCTTTTTTCCAGTTCTGTTGAATAAATGGTGCGAATTTTTGTAAATCTTTCCACTGTGACATAACTTACCACCTTTTTGAATATCCTCTTCAATGTTCTTATATTGTATACGATTTATCGTTGAAGTACAAAAGTTTGTAGAAGAAATATGGAGTTAATAGTTGCGTATTAAAAACATAATTTCTTTAAAGATTCGGAAATCTTATGTAATTTTTTCGGAAATCGTAGTAAAATGAATAGTACAATTGCAAGACAAGTTGGGGGAGAGGACATGTCTGGAAAATTAAAGATGACACTAGCGATGCTAATCTTTGGTAGTATCGGTTTATTTGTAAAAAATATTGATTTATCTTCGAGTGAAATTGCTTTATTTCGAGGAATAATCAGTAGTCTTTTTTTAATCGCCATAAGTTTTTTATTAAAAAAGAATCTACGCTTTCGTACAACGAAAAAAAATATCATTCTACTCTTATTTTCTGGTGCAGCGATTGGCTTTAATTGGATTTTTTTATTTGAAGCCTACCGATATACAACCATTTCAAATGCAACATTAAGTTATTATTTTGCACCCATTTTTGTCATGCTGCTCGCTCCATTTATTTTAAAGGAGCAACTAACGCTAGGGAAAGTAGGAAGTATTGTTACAGCGATGGTCGGGCTTTTCCTTATCGTTGGTACCGATAGTAGTTCAAATAGTGAGTATCATCATGTTACCGGAATTATGTACGGTTTATTAGCAGCAGCCTTTTATGCAAGTGTTATCTTAATGAATAAATTTATTAAAAACTTATCTGATTACGAGGCAACAGTTGCTCAGTTAGGGTTGGCATCTATTGTGTTGTTGCCATATGTTTTATTTAATGAGTCTTTTAATTTAACTACATTAAATACTACATCGATTTTATTTATTCTCATTGTTGGCGTTATTCACACAGGGCTTGCTTATGTTTTTTATTTTTCTGCAATAAAGGAATTAAATGGACACGCGATTGCAATTTTTAGCTATATAGATCCAATTTCTGCAGTAATGATGGCTGCTATATTTTTAAGTGAAAGTATGAGTGCAGCACAAGTAATTGGTGGTGTGTTCATATTAGGTTCGACCTACTTGAGTGAAAGAAAGGGAATCAAACTCTTTAAAAGGGAGAGAAACAGCATCCAGAGATAGTTGTTAAAAAGATTGTCCGATTTTCTGTTTGAAAAAGTCCATTTTCGTGCAATAATAAAATTGATGCTTGTTATGAGGGGACTTTTGATGATAAAGCTAATTATAAGAAAGTTTATTAAAAACCATGAAAACGTTAGTGATGGAAATGTACGAAAGAGTTATGGAATTTTATCTGGTGTGCTAGGAATTATTTGTAATATTATCCTCTTTGCTGTCAAATTAATTACAGGGTTATTTATGAATAGTATCGCTATCATTTCAGATGCATTTAACAACTTAACTGATTCCGGGAGTTCGTTAATAACGATATTCGGTGCTAACCTAAGCAGTAAACCACCTGATAAAGAACATCCGTATGGGCATGGTAGATACGAGTATATTGCCTCACTCATCGTATCCTTCATTATTTTTGGCGTAGGAATAGAATTGTTCCGCAGTTCATTAAGTAAAATCGTCCATCCAGAAAAGGTAGAGTTAACTGCTCTATCACTCATCATTTTAGCATGCTCAGTTCTTTTAAAACTTTGGATGTATGTTTATAACCGTTATATCGGGAATTTAATTAATTCAAGTATGAATCGAGCGACGGCGAAAGATAGTTTAAATGATGCGATTGCGACTACCGGTGTGATTTTAGGTACGATTATCGGTGTATTTGTAAATTTTCCAGTTGATGGTATTTTAGGTTTAGTTATTTCTGGATTAATTATGTACACTGGTTTTATTACGGCAAAAGATTCAGTCGACTTTTTACTTGGAATGTCTCCAGATCCTGAATTAATGAATCGTATTCAACTGATTGTGGATAACTATAATGAACCGATTAATTATGTTCATGATTTAAAAATTCATGATTATGGACCTGGAAGACAGATGGCATCGATGCATGTCGTTGTCCCTCCGCAAATGACGGTCGCAGAGGCACATTATATTGTTCATGATTTGGAACTGAAAATAGAAGAGGAATTAGGAATTGACATCGTTATTCATATTGACCCAGCGAAAGATATTGATGAAAACCCTGAGATTTACAAAAAACATAAGCCAAAATTATATAAACAAACGCGCTAATTAGGTAAGCGCGTTTCTGCTACATATTAGGACGATTATTTTGACCTTTTGGATGTAAATGTGGAGTTCTGTTAACGATAATAATTCCTGCAGCGACGAGTGCCAATCCGATAAGAACAAGAGAGTGAATTCTTTCACCTAATAAGGCAGAGGACAAAAAGACTCCAAAGACAGGCGTAAGGAATAAATAAATCGACACTTTTCCTACAGCATTATATTTCATCACATTATTCCACAGAACAAAGCCAGCAGCCGATAAAAATGATAAATATAAAAGAATAAGGATGGATTTTAAAGTAAAATGAAACGGAAACATTCCAACTTGAATCATTCCAATGATTAAAAGTCCAATCGCACCAAAAATCATTTGATAAGCAGTTAAATAACCTACTTCCATTTTTCTAGCGCCTTCTTTAGCTAATATATTCCCGAATCCACTAACAAGCATCGCGAGTAATAATAAAATTTCACCTAATCCGAAATGGATATCAGATGCACCTTTTTGTAAATTTACAACAATGACACCCGAAAATCCTGCAACGAGTCCAAGTAGTTTTTCCTTTGTTAATTTGTCATCTGTGTACATGACATGTGCGAGAATCATTTGGAAAAAGGAAGTAGTTCCTGCAATGATTGATCCTTGAATACCCGTTGACAATGCAAGTCCAATGTAGAAAAGTACATACTGCAAAAATGTTTGGAAAACACCAATTTTTAATACAGGGATAAAAGTTTTACGTTGAAATTTCATAGGTTTCTTCATCATTATGAAAAATAAAAGAACGAGTACTCCTGCTAGAAAAAAGCGATATCCTGCGAACAAAAGTTGCTCTCCAATATCATTTGAACCAATACTTAAAAGATTGTAACTAAGTTTGATAAAAGGAAAGGCGCTTCCCCATAAAAGCGTGGCAAAAACTGCGGAAAATAGAATACCTAGTGGGTGGGTGAAAAAACGTTCAGTTGACATGAATCTACACTTCCTAATTATATTTAATTTAATCATCGTCTAATAGAAGTTGTTCTTTAGAGACAAATTCCATTATATAAGCTGATTCAATTATTATCAATTGTAACTATTTCCGCGGCCCTCCTGTTTATCTTTCTTTAAAATGGTCATATTAAAAAAGAAATTGAGGGAGACTTTTTAAGTTCCTATCTGAATAAAGTGAGTGAGGGATTGAAATGGACCAAGAAACAAAAATTCAAGAAGAAAAAAATGTGAACGTAAAAAAAGCGAAAGTTGGTGATATGATTGAGGTGAAAAGGGGTCAGCATAAAGGAAAAACTGGAGAAGTGTTAATCGTTCGGGATAATTCGGTGATTATCCAAATGGGGATTAGTAAAAAAACGGGAGAACCAGTGAAAACAGTAGTGAACCATAAAAATTATAAACGAGTAATATAAAGTGCTTTTAAAAGGCTAGTATCATGAATATATTTCTAACGTACAAAGGTTTAGGTTGCAACACGAGTGCTTTATGGATGTTCAACCTTTCTACTTACAAAGATTTTCATTTCGTGTTAATATGATAGTGGATTAATTATATAAACATGATGAATATCTTTAAAAGGATGAGGTTTATGGAGAAGAGAGAGGCGCTTACGAATCGAGAATTGTTACAAACCACTTTCTTAGAACGTGTTTCAATACGGCAATTTATAATCGATCTTAAATATTTGTTGAAAGGGAAAGTTTTGGTCGCAAATGTCCTCCCTGTATTTACAGCTTATTGGTTATCGCTTTATTTTGCCGGTGAACGGTTTAATGAACATTGGTCACTCTTTCTGTTAACGATGATTGGTAGTACACTCGTTATTTCAGGGGCTTTAATTATTAATAATTGGTATGAAGTAGATTTAGATAGCAAAATGATACGGACACAGAAACGTCCAACAGTAACTGGTCATTTCTCAATGAAATCTGTTTTATGGTCGGGTATTATTACAACAATTATCGGTCTCGTTGTGATGTTAATGACAACATTGGAAGCGGCAGTTTACTCCTTTTTAGGTTGGTTCGTTTATGTTGTTTTGTATACATTTTGGTCAAAAAGGAAATATACATTAAATACAGTGATTGGTAGTGTATCAGGAGCGTTTACTCCACTTATTGGGTGGGCTGTAGTGAAACCAGCCAACCATGTTGTTCCAATTGTCCTTTTTACTATTTTATTCATTTGGCAAATACCCCATACGTTAGCTGTCGCAATGAAGCGGTTTGAGGACTATAAAGCAGCTGGTGTACCAATGTTGCCAGTCGTATGTGGAATGGACGTAGCAAAACGCCAAAATTTGCTTTATATTATTTGCCTTTTACCGATTCCATTTTTATTATTTCATATATTCGGACCCATCTTAGTAATTGTCTCAACCATCCTTACGATTGGCTGGATTGTATTAGCTTTCAGAGGCTTTCATACGAAGAATGTAGAAAAATGGGCACAAATGAATTTAATTTATTCGTTAAATTATTTAACATGGCTATCCGTTACAATGATTTTATTAACTCTATAACGTAAAAAAGCCGGGATGCGATTAATTCCCGGTTTTTCTTTTGGCTAATAGGAAAGTATAAATTTTCCAACTTCTACTTACCAATACGCTTAAGCACAAAAGGAAGGCTCTCCAAGCTACATCAAAGCCGAAAAACGCTTTTTCCGTTTGGCGAACTTTAGTCTCTCATGTCTCCTAACGGCTCTAGCTTCCCCTGAGTTTTCTTTACAACAGTTCATTTGAAACCTATATTTACTTCTTTCCTTTTTCTATACGGATTGTAATAATATCCTCTAATTGTTTAATTTCCTTTAAATTTAATGTACTACTTTCTTCTTTCAGTTTCTCTAACGCAATTGATACGAGAAAAAAACGAGGTTCATCCTCTACTACAAGCTCCTCATAAATAAAATCTAGTAATTCTATAAAATGAGTCTTATCCTTCTGCGTCATGACAGATTTCTTCATCGCTAAAATCGTTCGATATAGAAGTTGCTGGTCATCCATCCGATTCATACTTGATTCTGGAAGCCATTGTTCCAATAAATGAGGAGAAAATAATGATTCGTTCGTTATCTCAACTTCTCTTACAATCTGGATAATTCGATTTAAACTGTAACGAATGACATCTTGAATACGGACTTTACTTGATTCTTCGTAAGCTAAAGAATAATAATTTAAATTCTTGTTCAAAATACCGGTAAACATAATTGCGCAGTCTAGTAAGTACGGCTTTTTGTTATCACCAAATAAATCAATGAAACGATTGTAAATCCATTTCAAAATACGTAACTGACCACTGTTGAAAAATTGCTTTAATTCCTCATCATGAGAGGCAACAATTTCTTCAAACAGGGAAATTAGTTTATTTTTTCGATTCATAACAATTTGCATTTCGATTTGTTTGATAAAAATATTGATATCAGAAGGATCTTGACCAATTAATAGTTCATTTCGCTTTTTTTCAAGCTGTGTATAATTAATTTTAAAAAGTTCCATTAACAATTCATTTTTTGACGAGAAGTAGTTATAAAACGTACCTTTTGAGATGCCACTATATTCTAAAATGTCATTAATTGATGTAGCGTGAAAACCTTTGTCTATAAATAATTGATGAGCCTTTAAAATGACCTGTTTTTTGCGCTCATTCATATATATCACCTAACTCTTTCGTATTTACTAAAGACCATACCCACGGGAAGGGTCCAGGTTCGCGCATAACAGCCATATTTATAAAAGCTGATGAACTATATAAAAATTGTATAGGTAACTTGAAACGATTACAAATAAATAGGTAGATTTTTTTATTGCAAAATTATTTTTCTTAGTATAAGATAAATTTTACGTGAAATAATGGTCTAAAATATTGAACCGATAGTATAAAAGGGGGGAGATGTATGGATGAAGTACACTCTAAGCGTCCGCCATATGGAATTATCGCCATTTTAATGGTGGGTGCTTTTATTTCTTTTTTAAATAATACATTTTTAAACGTTGCCCTTCCATCAATTATGAAAGATTTAGATGTGAAAATGTCAACGGTACAGTGGTTGTCTACAGGATTTATGTTAGTTAATGGGATAATGATTCCAACCACTGCATTTCTTATTCAAAAGTATTCTGTTCGGAACTTATTTTTAACAGCAGTTGGACTTTTCACTGCTGGTACAGTTATTGGAGCAATCTCTCCTACGTTTGCCATATTATTATTAGCGCGGATGACACAAGCCTCTGGTTCCGCCATTCTTATGCCACTATTAATGAACGTCATGTTAGTAAGTTTTCCTATTTCTAAAAGAGGGGCAGCAATGGGAACGCTTGGGCTTATTCTTACATTTGCTCCAGCGATTGGTCCTACTTTGTCTGGCTGGATTGTTGAACACTTTAACTGGCGTGCACTTTTCTATTTAATTGCACCAATTGCAGTGGCTGTTCTAATTTTAGGCTTCTTCCTATTAAAAGATAAGAAGGAAAAAGTAAATATGCACATCGATTTCCTATCACTTGTCCTATCTACCTTTGGCTTTGGTGGATTATTATATGGATTTAGTACTGCGGGAAATTCAGGTTGGAATAACTGGCAAGTATATGTGAGCCTTGTAATTGGTATAATCACATTAATCATCTTTATATTTAGACAGAACAAACTTACACAACCGATGCTTAACTTCCATGTTTTTAAGTTTCCAATGTTCTCATTAGCATCTGTTATTACAATGGTTGTAAATATGGCGTTATTTTCTGGATTTATGCTTTTACCGATTTACACGCAATCCATTATCGGATTATCTCCAATGAAATCGGGACTCGTTTTATTACCAGGTGCAATTATTAACGGACTAATGTCACCTATTACAGGAAGAATGTTTGATAAAGTGGGTGGGCGTATTTTAGCTGTTACTGGGTTAACGATTCTTACGGTTACGACATTTTTCTTTAGTAAATTATCATTTGATACAACATTTACACATGTTGCGATTCTCCATGTTTGTCGAATGTTTGGTATGTCGATGATTATGATGCCAACTTCAACAAATGGACTTAACCAATTACCACCACGTTTGTATCCTCATGGTACAGCGATGAACAATACATTAAACCAAGTATCTGGTGCGATTGGTACAGCATTTTTAATAACGATTATGTCCACTCGTCAAGAAAGTCATGCACAGGAATTAATGAAAGCAGCGATGACAAAGGCAAATGGTGCATTAACTCCCGAACAAATCGGACATATTCAATTAGAAGCATTGCTTGAAGGGATTAATCATACATTTTTAATCTCTACCTTTATTATTTTCGTTGCTTTAATTCTCGCCTGCTTCATTCAACGGGCAACACCGAGCGAAGAAGGTGGAAAAAAAGAAAAGATGAAAAAAACATTAAAAAATACGGCAATGGAACATTAATTAAAGCAAAAATGAAATGATATAAAGACTATTTTCAAATGGGAAAATCCAGATGGAAATAGTCTTTTTTTCTACAGAAGTTTTTAAAAAAAGACGTTTTTCCTAGACAAGTAACAACTCATTTGTTAGAATAGAATCGTTACTTAAAAGAAACAACTCATTATAATTAGATAGGTTGTTACTATATTACCATAATATTTCACTTGATTATGGTTAAGTTATTAAAATTATGAGGTGAAAGAATGAGTGAAGTAAAAATAGAGGTTCGTAATGTTACAAAGATATTTGGTAAATCTCCTCGTCAAGCCTTAGAAATGTTAGATAGTGGAATATCAAAGAAAGAAATATTGGCGAAAACAGGAATGACTGTTGGAGTGAATCAAGCTGATTTTAAAGTTTATGAAGGGGAAATTTTTGTCATCATGGGTTTATCAGGGAGTGGTAAATCTACATTAGTTCGAATGATTAATAGATTGATTGAACCATCAGCAGGAAATGTGTTCATTGATGGTCAGGATATTGTGAAATTAAACGCAAAAGAATTAAGAGAAGTACGAAGAAAAAAGTTAAGTATGGTTTTCCAACAATTTGCTCTATTTCCTCACCGAACTGTCCTTAGTAATGTGATGTATGGACTTGAAACTCGTGGTGCAGATAAACAAATGCAGATGGAAAAGGCACAAGAGGCACTTAAGCAAGTCGGACTAGAAGGTTATGAAAATAGTTACCCGAAAGAGCTTAGTGGGGGAATGCAGCAACGGGTTGGATTAGCGAGAGCATTGGCAAATGATCCAGATGTATTACTTATGGACGAAGCCTTTAGTGCATTAGATCCTTTAATACGGAAAGATATGCAAAATGAATTACTTAATTTACAAGATAAATTGAAGAAGACAATTGTTTTTATTACACATGATTTGAACGAAGCATTACGATTAGGAGACCGGATTGCGTTGATGCGCGACGGAAGTATCGTTCAAATCGGGACAGCAGAAGAGATTTTAACAAATCCAGCAAATGAATATGTAGAACGGTTTGTTGAAGATGTTGATTTTTCTAAAGTTTTAACTGCAGGTCATGTAATGAAACAGCCGGAGTCAATTCGAATTGATCGCGGTCCACGTGTTGCTCTTAAAATTATGAGAGATGCCGGAATATCAAGTGTTTATGTCGTTGATAAAAAAGATTTATTATTAGGTGCAATTACTGCGCAAGATGCTTCCGAGGCAATAAAAAGTGGTCAATCATTGGAAGAAGCGATGACGCGGGAAATTGAAACGGTTCATCCAGATACACTATTGGATGATTTACTAGATAAAACAGCTACGGCAACGATACCTGTAGCTGTCGTTGATGAGGACCACCGTTTAAAAGGAATTATTGTACGTGGCGCTGTATTAGCGGCGTTGTCAGGAAACGGTACTCATCTGAACGGAAAAGAGGAGGAATAAGATGGATATACCAAAATTACCTCTTGCAGAATGGATTGAAACATTAGTTTCATTTATGCAAGATGCGTTCGAACCATTTTTTGATTTTATAACAGACAGTATTGGTGGATTTGTCGATTTTATCGTGCTCGCTTTATCAGCAGTTCCACCTTTAATATTAATATTAATTATTTCTGCTATTGCTTACTGGTTTTGTAAATGGGGAGTTGGACTATTTTCGTTAATTGGTCTTTATCTTATTTACAACTTAGGGTATTGGGAACCGATGATTGATACATTAGCGCTCGTCTTAACATCAGTTATGATCTCTATCATTATTGGTGTACCAATTGGCATATGGATGTCACAAAGTAATCGGGTGCAAGCAGTGTTGACACCAATATTAGACTTTATGCAAACAATGCCTGCCTTCGTTTATTTAATTCCATCAATTTTATTTTTTGGTATTGGGCTTGTTCCAGGAATTATCTCATCAGTCATTTTCGCAATGCCACCAACTATCCGGTTAACAAATTTAGGGATTCGTCAAGTACCGAAAGATTTAGTTGAAGCAGCAGATGCCTTTGGTTCTACGTCTTGGCAAAAGTTATATAAAGTACAATTGCCGTTAGCTACCTCGACAATTTTCGCAGGGGTGAACCAAAGTATTATGCTTTCCTTATCTATGGTTGTAATTGCATCACTTGTTGGTGCCCCAGGATTAGGGTCAGATGTTTATCGAGCAGTGACACAAATTAAAGTAGGGATTGGTTTTGAAGCTGGTCTATCCATTGTTATTTTAGCTATTATTTTAGACCGGATTTCTCAAAATATGAAACATAAAAAAAATTAAGGGGTGTGTTTTCTTGAAGTTGAAAAAGAGATTTGTATTTTTATTTGTCTTGGCATTAGGTTTTGTCCTTTCCGCTTGTAGTGGTAATGGGAATGGAACGGATAAAGGGAGTGATGAAGGTACCTCTGTTGGAAAAGAAGTTAAATATAAAATTGTAGGAATTGAGCCAGGTGCTGGTATCATGCAAGCAACAGAAAAAGCATTAAAAGAATATGATAATTTAGCTGACTGGAAACTTGTTGAATCGTCTTCAACTGCAATGGCTGCAGAACTTCAAAAAGCGTATGAAAAAAAAGAACCGATTGTAGTAACGGGTTGGTCACCACACTGGAAATTTGCTAAATTTGATTTGAAATACCTTGAAGATCCAAAAGGAATTTATGGGGAAGAAGAATCAATTGAAACGTTGGTACGTAAAGGGCTGAAAGAGGATCAACCAAGTGCTTATACGGTGCTTGATCAATTTCATTGGGAACCATCGAATATGGAAGAAGTTATGGTAGAAATCCATGATGGTGCTGAACCGAAAGAAGCTGCTACAAAATGGGTTGAAGCGAACAAAGATTTAGTTTCTGAGTGGACAAAAGGAGCAGAGGAAGTTAGTGGGGAAAAGATTTCTCTTGCCTATGTTGCCTGGGATACAGAAATCGCAAGTGCAAATGTTGTAGGAAAAGTACTCGAAGATTTAGGGTATGAAGTTGACTTAATTCAATTAGATGCTGGTCCAATGTTTGCATCTGTTGCAGAAGGTGATGCTGATGCAATGGTTGCGGCATGGTTACCATTAACACATGCCGATTATATGGACCAATACGGGGACAAATTGGAAAATTTAGGTCCAAACCTTGAAGGTGCAAAGACTGGTCTTGTTGTTCCAGCCTATATGGATATAAATTCAATTGAAGATTTGAAATAAAATGAGTAAGGGACTTTCAAAGTTGAAAGTCCCTTTTTTCGTACTAGGAATGTATAAATGAAAAAATTTATACGTTCCTATAGGATCGACCGTATTGTAAAAAGTTTTTATATTAACAATGTAAGGTGTGTACATGTTTGTTTAGCAAAAAGAATCGTTTTTGAAAGAGGCTATTTTACGATTTCCTCACTGTTCCAAAAAGACTTAAAGAAATAAAAGAACGAAAAGAGTTTGGTGTTTTTAAAATGTAAAAATAATCAATGTTCTTACTACCAAACCTATGTGGCTTTATTTTTGGTAACTTTTAACTTTCTCAGGCCTCATGCTTCACTTGAGAATAAAGTACCTGTCATATTCCAGAGCTTTCCAAATTGCCGCATATGCCTGCGCATTGAAACAATTGTAGTTAATGGTTATATTATCTGTGAAAATATAATTATTTTTTACTAACAGGGGGCTAGTAGGTAATGATGAGCCTAATTCCTCATTGTATAACTGAGGTATTAGGCTTTCATTTTTAGCACTATACTGAATGATGGGTTTTGATCCAATTTTATAACAGAAAAACACGCATTCCCCAATTTTTTATCCTTGAATTGTAAGCTCCCATTGAAACAAGTAAGTATATCAAGCTTACAATTTTATTTATTCTAGTAGCAAAATAAAAGTGCAGAGCTTTGCAAGGCAAAAATGATTCAAGTAGAATACGTAAAATAACCGTAAATCTGATTTAAAAAACATGGAAATACGGTTATTTGGGTAAGGTGTGATATTTTTTATCGTCTTATTCATTTAAAAAATGCATGACTCGTTGGACGACATTGTCATTTCCGATGATAAGGAGTATATCTCCTTCTTGAAATGTAGCAAAAGGTCCTGGAGAAACAATCACTTGTTCGTTTCTTTTAATAGCCACAATTGTTCCGCCTGTATTATGCCAGAAATTCACTTCACCAATTGTCTTTCCGTTATGGACACACCCTTTAGGGATTTCTATTTCAATCGGTGCAAGCGGATTTGTGTTTCTTAATTTTCCTGTATAATCAATAATTTTTTCAACAATATCAAAAAGCTCACTATCAAGCTGTTGACGTTCGTACAATAGGTCACGCATTTGTTTTTCAAGATCTTTTAAGCTTCTCATATTTGAAAAGCTTTGAATAAACTTATATGCATTTTCCCGAGAAGTAATGACAACGCCGCTTCCTTTAGTTGATTTTACAATTTCCACGTCTTCCAAAATTTTTATTGCTTTTCGTATTGTTTCAGGAGAGACATTATA
The DNA here is from genome assembly GCF_001244735.1 of Bacillus andreraoultii. Taxonomy (GTDB): domain Bacteria; phylum Bacillota; class Bacilli; order Bacillales; family Caldibacillaceae; genus Caldifermentibacillus; species Caldifermentibacillus andreraoultii. The sequence goes on along the minus strand of NZ_LN868935.1, from coordinate 42,955 downwards.
CTCACTTGCTAATGTCGATCTTCCGTAAATTCGCTCTCCAACTTTTAATTGTTCATTATAAATTCTGTTCGCTATATCGATTGCGATTCTTTGATATGCCGGTAATTGCGTTCGAACTTGCATTTCTTTCATCCTCTTTATATATTTTCAAAGTCATATCTACTATCCATCATATCATAAAAAGTATCGTACAAAACAATTACCTAACCATAGAATGAAGGTGAGTATAGAAAGTTTTACGACAGGTAAAATGAAACCTATCAACGAATAGCAGGAATTTTTATTTTTAATTGAAATGACTCATCTTTATGCGTGTAATCTAAAAAACCGTGATATTTTTTAACAATGTCAAAAATCAATTTCGTACCTAGTCCTTCGTGATCACCACTCTTTGTTGTTTTACCAAAAGAATGAAATAAATGATCAATAATTTCTGTTGGTATCGTGACCGTACTATTTTTACAAACGAGTATATATAGACCGCCTCGTTTATTAAATTGAAAAGAAATGCTTGCCTTTTCACTGTTTACCTTTTGCCATTCTTCACATGCATCGATGCTATTAGATAAAATATTTCCGATTAATGTAACGATCTCTTTATTTGTTAAGGGAAGGGAAGACAATGGAATATCGAAATCATAGACGATATCCATATTAAGTGAAGTTGCACGATTATACATATGGTGGAGAATTCCAGCAACGACACCACGCTCTCCCTTAATTGATAAATTTGTTTCTTTATAATCATCGACAAGCTCATTTAAATATTGATGTGCCTCATGAGTGCGTTCATTTTCTAACATATAATGAAGGACCGAAATATGTTTTAAAAAGTCATGTCGTTCACTTCGTACGATCCTGAACATTTCATTAAACTGATTCCGTTCTTCCTCCATTTGCTTGAATGATTGATTTAGATGATAGATCTTTTGAGAACCTACGATCCGAAGACCTTCTATGCTTAAATATAATAGAAAAGTAGATAGAGCAATCCAAGGCGATTTATTTATAAGTGAAATAAAGGTAACGAGAAATTGTAAAGTAAATAAAGAGATATGTACTTTTAATCCTAAAGCGGTGAGTTGAAGGATTATTTTGTTAAAAAGGAAAAAGAGAATAAGTAAAACGAATATGCCCGTTACATAAATAGGTATACTTGTAGGAACCAATTGAAGTAAGTTGAGAAATCCAAGGACGCCTACAATTGACCAATAAAAAAGTTTCTCCAAAATATCCACCCTTTAAAAATAGTTTTCTTGTAAAAAATCAATTTTTTCTTTTGTAATCATTGCTTTTTCCGCAATACCGTCAAACATAACGACATACGAATTTTTTGCATAGAGGGAAAAGTTTTTTACATAATGAATGTTAATAATAAACGAACGGTGTGATCGGATAAAATCACGTTCCCTTAATTCACCTTCAAGTTCATTTAATGTTAAATATGTTTTCACGGGACCTGATTTTGTATAAATCGTTGTCGAGCGTCCGGAACGTTCGATAAAAATAATATCCTTCTTTTGGATGATATGAATGTCGTTTTTTCGTTTAATATACAAACGTCCCGCTATTTCTGAACTCCGGTTTTTTTCCATGATTCGCTCAATGGATTTAATTAGTCTCTCTCTTGTATATGGTTTCATAATATAGTCATGAACATTTAATTCAAACGCATGAACGGCATAACCACTATTTGCTGTAACAAATATTACCGCAATATTAAGCGCATGGGAATGAATCATATCAGCTAGTTCATAACCAGATAAATTCGGCATTTCAATATCAGCAATTAATAAATCAACGGATTTCTTTTTAATATGTTCATATGCTTCTTCTGCTACTTGTGTTGCAAAAACAATTTCTACCCCAGGAACACTTGATACAATTCCTTTCAGCTTCTCTAGATCCATGAGTCGATCATCGACAAGTCCGATTCTCATTTGTCCTTCCCCCAACTGCAAATCTTTTACTTTTATTCCCAATATTAATTTATTTTAGCATAAAAATGCCGTCTAGTTGTTCCGTCAATATAAAAAACGACATTTTCACGACAGGAAAGGAACAATTCACGACAGGATAGCAGAATTGCGATTGGTTTCTTTGTATGATTAAAACAACAAGAACATGAGGTGATAAGAATGATTCATATACATGAAGTGACAAAACAGTTCCGTGATAAGAAAAAGTCTGTGACCGCCTTGAAACATATTTCTTTTACAGTTAAAAAGGGGCAAACGGTCGGCTTACTTGGTGAAAATGGAGCGGGCAAGACGACATTGCTGCGGACAATTGCAACACTGTTAACACCGACGGAAGGGCAAATTACGGTTGCTGGATACGATACAGTAAAAGAGGCAAATGCGATTAAAAAACGGATTGGTGTTCTATTTGGTGGTGAAACAGGACTATATGATCGATTAACAGCTAGGGAAAATCTTGAATATTTTGCAAGTTTATACGGACTAAGTAAACATGAAACAAAAGTAAGGATTGATGAACTATCAAGAATGTTTGGCATGCGGGATTACTTGGACAGGAAAGTTGGAAACTTTTCAAAAGGGATGCGACAAAAAGTTGCTATCGCTCGGACATTAATTCATAACCCAGACATCATTCTCTTTGATGAACCTACAACTGGGCTTGATATAACCTCTTCAAATGTTTTTCGTCAACTCGTCCATCAATTGAAAAAGGAAGGGAAGACAATTATATTTTCGAGCCATATTATGGAGGAGGTTTCCATGCTATGTGATTCGGTTGCGATGATGCATATGGGAGAATTGGTCCATCATGGAGATTTAGAAGAATTATATAAAATAGAAGGAAGTCGCGATTTAAATTATATTTTTATGAGTAAATTAGTGAGAGGTGAAGATACACATGTTTCGTAAAATTTATTTAAAAGAATTGAAAGATGTTTTTCGTGATTCCCGAACATTACTTTTGACCGTTTTTTTGCCCATTTTAATGATGACAGGATTAGTGTTTTTTTATGAAACGATGAGTTCGGATGGAGAGGATAAAACTTTTAGACTAGCAGTACCAAATACAATTACTGAGAATGAAGAACGTATATTTTCTGTATTTGACAATATTGAGCTAGTAAAAACGAATAATCCAGAGAAAATGTTTGAATCTGGTGATGCAGTAGCTGCCATTATTTTCTCTGATGATTTTGTACAGCATGTGGAGAACGGAGAAGAGGCAAAAGTGACAGTCATTGGAAATTCCTTTAGCCAAAATTCTTCTACGTTATTATCTCTCGTCAATCAAGCGTTAGCATCCTATGAAAAAAACATTGTTTCTAACCGTTTAGTTGAAACAGGAACAGATCCAAAGCTGATTCAACCGTTTGTGATTGAACAGAAAGAAATTTCAGATGAAGACGGTGGATCGTTTTTATTAGCAATGTTAGTACCGATGATGTTAGCTTTGGCCATTGGTGTCGGTTCAGGCTCAAGTGCATATGATTTATTCGCTGGGGAAAAAGAAAGAAAAACGATGGAAGCTTTACTGATTACCCCAGTCAACCGTACAACTTTAGTTTTATCGAAGTGGCTTGCAATTTCGACAATAGGAATTATCACTGGGCTGATAACATTGCTTGTTGTTGTTTTTGAAATTAGTTTCTTTACGGAAAATCTAAAAAAAGGGCTTTCCTTTGGTGATGACACTTTAAGTATTGTTAGTATCGCGTTCCTTGTCATTCTTGTATTTGCAATGGTAAATGCCGCTATTTTAATGATTGCAAGTATCGCGGCAAAAACGATTAAAGAAGCACAAAGTTATAGCACACCTGTGATGATGATTATGATATTTCCAACGGTTTATCTTTCAATGATTGGTATAAATGAGCTAGGTTTATTCCATTTTGCTACACCGATATTGAATATATTTAGTATTTTGAAAGAGTTGCTGTTTGGAATCGTTAATTATCAACATGTATTATTAATGGTGGGCAGTAATATTGTGACCATGTTCATTTTATTTATTATAGGAAGAGTTATGTTTATGAAAGATAAGTGGGTTATGAGTTAACGAAGAAGAAAGTATGAAAGTGGTTATGAAGGACTTCAACGTAAAAAGGGTTGAGGTCCTTTTCGTTTTTAAGGCTATTATTTTAAAATAATTATTTTTCATTGTAATGATAGAATATAATATATATAATGTATAAATAATCTACGAAGGATTTAAGCAGCGTTTTTAAGAAGAGGTGTAGTGAGTGGAAATAGACCAATTAAAAAAATCTTTATTAAGTTATTCTAGAAAAATAAATGATCAAATTTCTTCATTATTATCAAAAACAGGAGCACAATATGACTTAACGAATCAACAAGTTGTCTTGTTATTAAAGCTCCTTCAAGATGGTTCATCAACAATTGGAGTTTTAGCTGAGGAAATGCGGATGGCAGGTGCGAATATTTCCACAATGTGTAAAAGGTTAGAACAGAAAGGACTATTAATTCGTAACCGAGATGAAAATGATGAAAGAATTGTACGAATTTCTCTTTCTGAACAAGGAAATTTTATCGTTGGACAAATTGATCATTTCTTTACGAGTCGCATTGCAACTGTTTTAAAAGAAGGAAATGAAGAAACATTTGAAAAAGCAATTCTTGGTCTTAGTCAATTACATTTGTTACTGAAAAAAATATAATAGGGGATACTATAGGAATAACGATATGGAGGAATGAAAGTGAAAGAAGTTAAACCACCGAAAAAGTCAAATATTTATTTTTATGGTTCTATTTTACTTGTCATCATTTTATTAAATGCATTTGTGTTTCCAAAAATAACTGGACGATTCGTTGAAGAAGTGGACTACAGTACATTTTTAACGATGGTAGAAAAAGGACAAGTTTCTGAAGTTGAAATAGAAAATAATTATATTAACTTTGTACCTAGTGACCAAAATGACCGGAAAACGTATCGTACAGGTGTCATTGAAGATCCTGAATTAGTTGATCGTTTACATGAAGCAAATGTGAAATTTACAAAAGTTGTTCCGAGACAGTTGTCGCCATTAATGACATTTCTATTGTCCTGGATTTTACCATTACTTATTTTTGTTTTAATTGGAAGATACTTCTCGAGAAAATTAGGGGACCGCATTGGCGCTGGTGGAGCGGGACCGATGACCTTTGGTAAAAGTAATGCAAAAATTTATGTAGAAGCACAGACAGGCATTACGTTTTCCGATGTAGCCGGTCAAGATGAAGCAAAGGAAGCTTTACAAGAGATTGTCGACTTCCTTCATAATCCAGGAAGGTATAAAGAAATTGGCGCAAAGATTCCGAAAGGGGCATTACTCGTAGGGCCTCCAGGAACAGGGAAAACATTACTCGCTAAGGCTGTTGCTGGGGAATCAAAGGTACCATTTTTCTCTATATCCGGTTCTGAGTTTGTAGAAATGTTTGTTGGAATGGGGGCTGCTCGGGTTCGGGATTTATTTAAGCAAGCTACAGAAAAAGCACCTTGTATCGTTTTCATTGACGAAATTGATACGATTGGAAAAAGCCGTAATTCAGGTGGTGGCTTCGGTGGTAATGATGAAAGGGAGCAGACGCTCAACCAATTGTTAACCGAAATGGATGGTTTTGATCCAGATAAAGGTGTTGTCATTTTAGCAGCAACAAACAGACCAGAAACATTAGATAAGGCATTGTTAAGGCCTGGTCGATTTGATCGTCGTGTCCCTGTTGAGTTACCAGATTTACGTGGTCGCGAAGCCATTTTAAACGTTCACGCAAAAAAAGTGAAAGTAAGTCCAGATGTTGATTTTAATGCAATTGCGCGGGCGACCCCAGGAGCTTCTGGTGCAGACTTAGCGAATATTATTAATGAAGCAGCATTACGAGCAGTAAAATTTGGACGAAAGATGGTCGAACAAGAAGATTTAGAAGAATCCGTTGAAGTGGTAATTGCCGGTTATCAACGAAAAAATGCAGTATTGTCAACGAAGGATAAATTGCGTATTGCTTACCATGAAGTAGGACATGCACTCGTTGCAGCAAAACAAACTCATACTGCTCCTGTTCATAAAATTACAATCATCCCACGAACAAGTGGTGCACTCGGTTATACGATGCAAGTCGAACAAGATGAGCAAGTACTAATGAGTAAAGAACAAGCATTGGATAAAATTACAACGATCATGGGAGGTCGTGCAGCTGAAGAGGTTATCTTTAATTCAATCACTTCAGGGGCTTCTAACGATATCGAGCAGGCAACAAAACTTGCCCGTGCAATGGTTACCCGTTTTGGAATGAGTAAGCGGTTTGATATGATGGGACTTGAAACAGTTAATAATCCATATTTAGGTGGAGATACAACTTTATTAGTCTCAGCAGAAACGGCAGCAATTATCGATGAAGAAGTTTTATCGATTATAAAATCTTGTCATGCGAAAGCAATCCAAATCTTAGAAGATAATAAAGATCAACTTCACGAAATTACAAAATATTTATATGAAAAAGAAACAATTACTGGGGAAGAATTTATGAATATTTTGTCAGGAAAAGTAACAGCTTAACAAAATTGTAAGGCAGTCCGAAAAGTGGATATCCCAAAAAATGCGCTAATTAAGAATGTTCATCTATCAAGGTTTTGAAACATGAAAAGGGGGCATCCGGAAATCAAAAATACGATTTTCTGGATAGCCTCTATTATTTTTAGGAACAAGTTGTTTAGAACGCTTTAGATAAAATTATTTTTTTGTAAAAGAAAAGATGGCATCGCGTAAAAATTGTGCTGCACCTAGTTCAATCTCATCATAATAAGATTTAAACCGTTCGTCATCTACATACATTTGTGCAAGTCCCCGATGAGCTTCCTCACTATATTGAGGCCAATAGTATGAAAGCCACTTTTTATGCATGAAAGCCACTTTTTTAGCTTGCTCACTTTGAGGGTTACCAGTTTTCATCGCCTCACGAAGAGCCGCATTGATCTCGCCGGAAAGTTTATTTGCTTCATTATATTCTGTTTCTGACATGTCGATAAGTTTTTTATTCGATGCATCAACCGTTTCCTTACCGTATTTTTCACGGATTTCCTTTCCATATTTCTTCTCATTTTCTTCAATTAACTGTTTTTTAAAACCGATAAATCTTTCTTGATCAGACATTTCTTTACCTCCTTTTTTATTTGCAATTGTTTTCCTAACATTGTCAATTAATAAATCAATTTGAGCCTTTTTTTCTAATAAGTAATGTAAATGACTTTGTAGTGCAGCCTTTTCATCGAAATTAGGATTTGAAATAATCTCCTTAATTGTTTCTAAAGGGACACCGAGTTCCCGATAAAACATGATTTGTTGTAGCCGATTAACTTCTTTTCCACCATAAATTCGATAGCCCGATGAATTCATTTTAGCAGGTTTTAAAAGATCGATTTCATCATAATACCGTAAAGTACGTGTACTAATACCTGCTATGTTTGCAAGCTTCTGAATCGTATATTCCAATTTGCCACCTCCTTTAAAAATAACAATACACGTTAACGTAACGGAAAGGTCAATGGTTTTTATATTATTTATTTTACGTTTAATCCATAAAGTTCTCTAATCATATGAAAAGAGCATGAAATACAGATTAAAGAGAAAGTCGGCATCCACGTTCTCTTATAGAACACCAACGATAGTTTAAGTAGTATGTTTTTTTAAAATAGACAACGACTTTTTATCTGGTTTAGATGTGAATGAACTCGAGAAAATCAGAACTTATATGATTAAAGAGTTATTGAAAAAAATCTTTTGAATCCTATCGAATGGAAGGAAAATATTGGGGAGTCAGCATTGATGGAACAGGGTTGCACACCTTTTGTGACAAGCATTGTGAACATTGCTTAAGACGGGTATAAATAAATAAAAAAACAGAAGAAAAATTGATAAATTTACTCTTCATAGCTGTAAAAAAGTCTTTAATATCAAAATATTCCGTGATATTATATATATATAATCGGCCGGTTATTTAATTTTGGAGGGAGAACAAGGGAAATATGATTAAGAAAAAATGGACAAGACCAATAATTATCTGTTCGCTTTCATTGTTTCTATTTATTACTCCTAATTTTGTTTTTGCAAATGAAAGTGAAAAAAATGATTTAAATGCATCTAATACTGGTGCAGTACTTAATGACAATTCATTAAGTATTTCTGATGAGTTGAAGTTAAATAAATTAGCCCAACAAAAAGATAAGTCATTAGAAAGTTCTTTAAGTGAAGACTTCGGTGTAAAAGCTAATCCTGATGGAGAGTACTATTTAATTTCAGTAACTAACTTTGCACAGGAAAATGGCTATTATTGTGGCCCTGCTTCAGTTAGACAATCATTAAGTTTTCATAAATCAAAAATAGGCTCATCAACTAGTTTACCTAGTCAATCAACTTTGGCCTCAAAAATCGGTACAACTACTAACGGTAGTACAACATCAGGAATTGCAAAGGGATTAAATGCATATAAAAGCACATTCGGATTTAGTGGAAACCCATATGTTGCAGCAGATCTAACAAATGTGAGTAATCCACGATCAACTTTTGAAACAAGAATAAAGGGAGTCTTAAGAAATCGAACAAACGCTCCTATTGTATTGTTACAAACAAAATATTTGCCAAGATATAGCGGAAAATCTATTAGACACTATAATACCATTAGTGGTTACTCACATAATTACTCAACTGGGTCTAAAAAAATGAGAACTGTAGATCCTCATTATAATAGTACTTATAGAGGTATAAGATGGGATCCCGTTGGTTCAACTACATCAAACGGTGTATTCAGAGCAGTATATGAGGCAGATAAAGCAGGGACAAACAAGGCGATGGCATATTAATCCAATCAGGGACTAGAGATTATTCTCACTAGTCTCAATATAAAGCAGGGTGAATAACTATGTTTAAAAATATCCTTCTAATTTCTACAATTACTCTTACAATGGTTGCTGGCTGTAGTCATGAAAAATTAATAAAAGAACAAAATAAAGAAACTGTTATTGAAATACCCTATCGTAATTACAATCATCCCGTAATCCATGAAGGAGAAATGTTCGTAAATGTAAGTAATCATACTTTTAACACATACAATGTAGACTCACTAATAAAATATAATATGAAAACAGGAAAAGAGGAGTTACTGTATAAATCGGAGTATGAAGAATCTTCTATGCAAAAAACAGAAGTAAATGATGATTGGTTAGTTTGGGTAGACTCGAGTGCTGATGGTTATAATGAGAAAATTTTATCTATGAACTTGTTAAATGGGAAAATTAAAACTCTTGCTGAAACAAATCCTAAATACTTAACAATTCTTTCCCCGGAACTCTATAATCATTATGTAGCTTGGGTAGAATTAAGTCATTCTAATCAGATTAAAGTCAAACTACATAATCTAACAACAAATGAAACAATAGATGTGGCAGACATCAATGATTACTCTTTATATAATGCATCTGTCTATTTAGATAATGAGTATTTATTATGGACAGATACAATGAATGGAAAAGGGTATTATTATCTATATAATGTTCATAGCAAAAAAATAGAAAACTACCAAGCTCCGAGGGCCTATCCGGCATATGCGACTTATTCTGATGGTAAAATATTTTCGATTAATTTTGATGATCAAACAGATTGGACAAACCAAGATTTTGGGTATTTTGATATAGAAACGAAAACATATCATTCATTAAAGCATGGCGACTTCATCAATCATTTCGACACTTATAAAGATAAACTTGTTATTCTGGATAGTAACAATAAATTATATTTTTATAAGATGATTAAAAACAAACTAAACCCAATTGATATAAATATAACCGAAGAAGAAAACCCAGTGTTCGCTTCTTTTGACAATGATGGACACTTAATAATAAATTTCGATATTACGGAATCCATGAATAAATCAAGAATAGGGGTAGTAAATTAAAATTTGATAAGGAACTCTTAAAATTACCTTTGCGTTAACACCCTCCCGTATTTTCCACTCTAACAGGAGGGTATTTATTTTTAACATATGTGTTAGTCAATTTCTTTATCAAAACAATGCTTTTATCCAATTCCTTTTACTTCGTATATCTTAATGCATGATATGATACGGCTTCCTGACATATAAAGAAAACTCTAGAGACACAAGCCTTGATGAAACAAGAGACTAAAGTTCGCTTGATGAGAAAAAGAGTTTTTCAGCTTTGATGTAGCTGCTAGAGCCTCCCTATTAGCCAAAAAGAAGACTTGGTGTTACAAGTCCTCTTTCATTCGGGGATTTGTTCAAGGAAAATCTTTATCTTCCTATATATTATGGCAAAATTGCAAATGAGCGGACAGGAAACCCAGATGCTTTTTCCGGTTTCGCCACGATGTTAAAAATAATTGCCCCTTTTGCAGGAACTTTGTCTAAATTCGTCAATAGTTCAATTTGATACGTATCTTGATCCAAAACGTAATACTCACCGACAAGTTTACCATTTTTCTGATAGTCGACACTTGCATCTGTATCAAATGTTTCATGTCCAATTGCTTTTACTCTTCTTTCCTCAAATAAGAACTTCAATGCTTCTAATCCCCAACCAGGTGTGTGGTTGTTCCCTTCCGCATCTTTATTGTTAAAAGCTTCAACATTAGGCCAACGCTTACTCCAGTCCGTACGCAGTGCAACAAATGTTCCTGCTTCAATTTTTCCGTACTCTTCTTCAAATTGTAAAATATCCCCAACCGATAATATGAAATCTGGATTTTTAGCAACTTCTTCAGATTTATCAATAACGACAAGTGGTAGAACAAGTTCCTTTAAGCTTAAATCCTCTAAAAAACGGCGATTCGGTACAAAATGGATTGGTGCATCGATATGCGTACCATACTGTCCAGCAAAGGAAAATTGTTGAGCAAAAAATCCATCTTCATGGGTAAATAATGTTTTGAATTCGGCATGATCAAATGCTGAAAAATGTGGTGACTCTGGACCAAATGAATGTGTGAGATCGACCCATTTTTTTTCTTTTAAAAACTGTAAAGCTTTCAGTAAGTAAATGTTCTCATTCGCAATATTATTAGACATAGCCAACACTCCATTCATTAAATTAAAAACCTCTTCTTATGAAAAGAAGAGGTTATCGTTTATAAACATAATTTCTCTTCTTATCTTTAAGCATTTGCTACTGGAATTGGCACAGTACTTTTATAAGTCCGCTGCCGAGGTTTCACAGGGCCAGTCCCTCCACCTCTCTGGATAAGAATTCCCACTATTCAATTTTATTAGTTATTAGATTACAACTTTAATCGGTCAGTGTCAACATAAATTTAGAAAAAATAAATAATTCTTATTATCAGGCGACTCCTTTTGCAAAATTCCTTGTTTCTCGATAAAATATAATCAATTTCAATAATAATCTAATAAAAAAGTCAAATACTTTTCGTTTATTAAAGGAGATTTTGGGACGTGTTACAACATATAACTGAAGAAATAGATTTAGTGACAATAAATTATCCTAGTGGAATGGGGGAGACAAATTGTTTTTTAATTAGAGGAGAAAATGGCTACACAATCATTGATACGGGTATGTATTCAAAAACGGGAATCCAACAATGGCAAGAAATGATGAATTCTGGGTATAAAATCGAAAAAATTGTTCTCACCCATGTTCACCAAGATCATATTGGTTTAGCGAAATGGTTTCAAGAAGAAATCGGGGTTCCAGTAGTTGTGTCAAAATTAGGCTATGGGGAAATGAAAAAGTATCTTCAACCTAATTTTCAGGACAGGATGAAGGAATTAGTGATGCGACATGGTGTTCCAGCTATTCCGAATAAAATACCAGATACAAGTTTCCAATATGATTTTAAACCGGATGAGTTTTTCGAAGACGGTGACGAGATCCGCTTAGGAAAGGACTTGTACGATGTTATTTGGACACCAGGTCATGCATATGATCATTACTGTTTTTATAACCGCGAGAAAAAAATAATGATTATTGGTGATCACATCTTAAAACACATTTCGCCAGTAATCGGTCTGTGGGTAGGGGAAGAGATGGACTTATTAAATGATTATTTTGAGTCATTGGATAAAATTGATAAATTTCCTACAGACATTGCTTTACCTGGCCATGGAGAAATAATCTATCAACTTCAAGACCGGATTGAAGAAATTCGAAACAGTCATGAGAAACGATTGCGACAAGTGTATCGACTTGTATGTGAAAATGACGCAAAAACGGCACTAGACATCTGTCTTCGTGTTTACGATAAATTAAACCTTGAACAAATGCTTAGCCCCTTTATGGCATCACTAACGCGTTTGATCTATCTAGAGAACATGGGAAAGATAGAACGAATAGAAGAAAATGGAATATGTAAGTTTCGTTCGTTGGAAAGCTAGTGAATCCTCTAACTTGAATTAGAGGATTTTTTTAATGCTATCGTATTTCCGTAAATAAGCGAGAACTAGAATTGGCGTAGGTGTCCAATTTAAGGTAAAAATGATGGAACGGTTATGGAGAAGAGTTATAGATACTCTTTGAATGGAAGAAGTGGTAAGGAGGGTCATTTAGAATGGTTGTTGATGCCCTTTACGCGGAGGAAAAGGATAAACGGTCCTCTATAGCGGTTGTAGACGCCCAAACCACGGAGAAAAAGGAAGAAACGGTCATCTAAAATGGTTGTAGACGCCCAAATCGCGGTGAAAAAGGAAGAAACGGTCATCTAGAAGAGTTCTAGACGCCCAATCCGAGTAGACTACCAATGAAAAGGTCACCAAGTGTACATGAATCACTCGTTTACATGTAAAGCGAATCTTCTTGTCACACATGACAGACTTCCAAAAAAAACGCCACGAACTATCTACAAAGTTGTGTAATTTGTCACAAAACTGACGAATTTACTATTGAATTTTGTAACATTAATTCCACAATACCTCCATAATAATTCCACCATTATTATAGGAAAAACCTATAAGATAAAGGTGTAGGTAATTATAATTCTTAAATAAGAGTATTTGAAAATGTACTGAAAATTTAGGAGGGAGAACAAGAAATGGAAGAAGTCTTGTTAGCACGGATTCAGTTTGCATCAACAACATTGTTTCACTTCATTTTTGTTCCATTATCCATCGGTCTAGCATTTATTATCGCCGTAATGGAAACGTTGTATGTTGTAAAAAAAGAAGAAATCTACAAAAAAATGTCAAAGTTTTGGGGAAAGTTGTTTTTAATTAACTTTGCAGTAGGGGTAGTAACTGGGATCATCCAAGAATTCCAATTTGGGATGAACTGGTCTGATTACTCACGGTTTGTTGGTGATGTTTTCGGTGCACCGCTCGCAATCGAAGCATTACTTGCATTCTTTATGGAGTCGACATTTATTGGCTTATGGATTTTCGGCTGGGATAAGCTGCCAAAAAAACTCCATTTAGCGAGTATTTGGCTGGTGTCTATCGGTACGATGCTTTCTGCGCTTTGGATACTGGCGGCAAACTCGTTTATGCAAAACCCAGTCGGATATGCTGTTGCAAATGGTCGGGCTGAAATGAATGACTTTTTTGCTGTAATCACAAATCCAAAATTATTAGTTTCATTCCCACACACCATTTTTGCAAGTCTTTGTACAGCAGCATTTTTACTAATCGGAATATCAGCCTGGAACTTAATTAAAAAACGTGACTTAAAATTCTTTAAAAAATCAATGAACATTTCTCTTATTATTGGTTTAATTTCAACACTAGGTATTGCTTTCTCTGGTCACTCACAATCACAATATTTAGTAGAAGCACAACCAATGAAAATGGCAGCTGCAGAAGGGATTTGGGAAAATACACCAGATCCAGCTCCATGGACAGTTATTGCAAGTATTGATACTGAAAATCAAAAAAATAACTGGTCAATTGAAATTCCTTATATGTTAAGTTTCTTATCTTACGGAAAATTCTCTGGGGATCTTCCAGGAATGCAAGCATTACAAACACAATATGAAGATCAGTTCGGTGAAGGAAACTATATCCCACCTGTAAAAACAACATTTTGGAGCTTCCGTATCATGGTTGGTACAGGCGGATTAATGATTTTATTATGCATCATTGGTTTAGTATTACAATATCGTAAAAAACTTGAAACAAGCGTACGGTTCTTAAAATGGTTAATCCCAGCATTATTTTTACCATATATTGCAAATTCAGCTGGTTGGATTATGTCAGAAATAGGTCGTCAACCATGGGTAGTGAATGGTCTCATGTTAACAGAAAGTGGTGTATCACCAAGTGTAAGCTCGGGACAAATCCTCTTCTCGTTAATTTCATTTTCATTAATTTATACACTGCTTGCCATTGCCATGGTCTATTTGTTCATAAAAACAATAAAACAAGGTCCAAATGAAGTAACAAAAAATGATACAACAGCAACAGATCCTTTTGATGCTGGTCAAGGGAGGGCTGTCAAATGGAATTAACTGAACTATGGTTTTTATTAATTGGTGTGTTATGGGTTGGTTTTATTTTCTTGGAAGGTTTTGACTTCGGTGTAGGAATGAGTACACAGTTTTTAGCGAAAAATGAAATGGAAAAGCGTGTATTAATCAATACGATTGGACCACACTGGGATGCTAATGAAGTTTGGTTATTAACGGCTGGTGGAGCGATGTTTGCTGCATTTCCACATTGGTATGCATCTCTCTTTAGTGGGTACTATTTACCTTTTGTTCTACTTTTACTAGCGCTTATTGCTAGAGGTGTGGCATTTGAATTTCGTGGAAAACAAGATAGTGTAAAATGGAAAAAAACATGGGATTGGTCCATTTTCTTAGGAAGTTTAATTCCTCCATTTTTAGTAGGTGTGTTGTTCACAGGTTTAATTAAAGGTTTACCAATAGACAAAAATATGAACTTACATGCATCATTTTTTGGAGATATGGTGAACTTTTATACATTAGTAGGTGGAATCGCGTTTGTATTGCTTTCTTACTTGCATGGTTTAATGTTTATTACAATGAAAACGGATGGAGATCTTCGTGCTCGTGCGCGGAAACAAGCGTTGAAACTATATTGGATAACGGGTGCGGTCATCGTATTATTTATTGCATTAACTGGTGTGTATACTAACGCGTTTACAAATAGAGGTGCCATTATTATTCCAATGTACGCTATTGCTGTTGTTTTATATCTTGCCTTATATAAATTGGTTAAAGATAAAAAAGAAGGTTTCAGCTTTACATCGACAGGCTTAATATTAGTGCTTGTCACTGCATCGTTTTTCATTGCTCTTTTCCCAAATGTGATGATTGCAACCGATGTGGCGAATAATATTACCATTTATGATGCAGCATCTGGAGCTTATTCGCTAAAGGTAATGACAATCGTTGCGTTAACGATGGTTCCGATTGTATTAGCGTATACCATTTGGAGTTACTATATTTTTAGAAAACGTGTGACACATAAGGAGCATTTAGAATACTAATGGATAAAAATCTCTTTGCATATAAGAATAGTATCAAAACTTTTATAATTATTGGGACCTTGACAGTGCTACAAGCAATTTCGATCATTGCACAGGCATGGTTCCTTGCCAAAGCCATTATTACGGTATATGAAGGGGCAGGATTCGATGCCCTTTCCTTTTTTTGCTTATTTTTCATTGCTCATATGATAAGGCATTTTCTCCAATGGTTAAAAACTCATCTTGCATACCGGTTTGCTGATGAGACATCCTCACAATTACAATATCAATTAGTAGAAAAGTTATTTTCACTTGGTCCGAAAACAATTAGTAAAAATGGTTCTGGAAATATAATTGCTCTTTGCTTAGAAGGAATACCAAGTTATAAAACATATATTGAACTGTTTATTCCTCGATTTTTATCATGTTTACTTGTTCCTACAACAATTGTTATTTATGTATTTACGATGGATATAGCGTCTGGTGTTATTTTACTTGTCGTGATGCCAATTTTAATTGTTTTTTTAATTTTATTAGGATTAGTCGCCCAGAAGCAGAAGGACGCAAAATGGGAAAATTACCAATTGTTATCGAGTCATTTTGTCGATTCATTGCGTGGGTTAGTAACATTAAAATTTTTAGGCCGAAGTAAAGGACACCGAGATGCAATTTATATGGTAAGTGATAAATACCGGATTTCTACTGTAAAAACATTACGAGTTGCATTTTTATCATCATTCTCATTAGATTTCTTTTCTAGCTTATCCGTAGCGGTCGTGGCAGTCGAGTTAGGGTTACGTCTAATTAACGGTCATATTGACTTTTTTGGTGCCTTAATGATTTTAATTCTAGCCCCTGAGTACTTTCTACCAGTACGTGAGCTAGGAAATGATTATCATGCGACGATGGATGGAAAAGAATCCGGTGAAAAAATTAGAAAAATACTTGAGTTAGCAAATCAACAAGATTATCGTCCCATTGTAAAATTACCAGAATGGAGTCGTGCATCACGCTTGCAAGTAACCCATTTATCAAAGCATTTTGAAGAAGACAATCGAACTGTTTTATCAAATATTAATTTTACAGTTAATGGGTATAAAAAAGTAGGCATTATTGGGTTATCAGGTGCAGGGAAATCAACATTGATTGATATTTTATCAGGATTTACAAAGCCAAGTGATGGCACAATCTCTATTGATGGGGTGGAAGTCCCTGACTTTTCTGTAAGTGGTTGGCAAAATCAACTAACATACATACCACAGCATCCATATATTTTCTCAGGGACCGTTCGGGAAAATATTGCTTGGTATCATCCTGAAGCTACAGAAGAAGAAGTGATAAAAGCAGCGGAGCAAACAGGAATTTTAAACTTAATTGAGCAGTTTCCTCATGGACTTGATGAAAAAATAGGACAAGGAGGAAGAGCATTAAGCGGCGGTGAGGAACAACGTATTGCTTTAGCGAGGGGCTTATTAACGAAAAGATCGATCATGTTTTTTGACGAACCGACAGCTCATCTTGATATTGAAACGGAGCATGAAATTAAAGAGATGATGGTTCCGTTAATGGAAGATAAGCTCGTATTTTTCGCAACCCATCGACTCCATTGGATGAATGAGATGGATCTTGTTCTTGTTTTGGATGGTGGTCAACTAGTAGAAATGGGAACTCCAGATGAACTTCTAAAAAATAAAAGTAGTCGGTTTTCTGAGTTGATTAAGATTCACCGAGGGGAGGTAAGCAAATGAAAAATTTCAATACCTATATTCGACCTTATATAAAACAGTATCGCTTTTTAATGTTTATAACGGTGATCCTTGGTTTTTTAACTTTTTTTACAGCATCAATGCTTACCTTCACTTCTGGCTATTTAATTACCCGAGCTGCGGAAAGGCCATATAATATTTTAATGCTGTACGTTCCGATTGTTATGGTTAGGGCGTTTGGAATTGCAAGGCCAGTCGTTCGTTATATGGAGCGGTTAACCGGGCACAATTCCGTATTGAAAATTTTAGCAAATATGCGTGTGCGGTTGTATGATGCCCTTGAACCACAAGCATTATTTATTCGTTCCCGTTTCCAGACAGGAGACTTAGTTGGAACGTTAGCCGATGATATTGAACATTTACAAGATGCTTACATCCGAACGATTTTCCCAACGATTGTCGCATTATTTTTGTTTGTATTTTCCGTAGTATCGTTGGCAATCTTTGATCCACTGTTTTCGCTATGGATTGCCTTTTGTCTTTTAATAATCATTGTTGTTTTTCCACTTATTTCCTTATATAAGTTAAAAAAGCAACAAATTGAAGTGAAGGAAAAGCGAAATCGGCTATATCAATTATTTACCGATGCTGTTTTAGGAATTAGTGACTGGATGATTAGTGGTCAAAAACAGCGATTTATTACTCAATTTATGGAAGAAAGTGAAGCGACGAATAAAGTAGAGAAAAAATTGGATCACTGGAATCATGCTCGAACTTTTCAATTACAACTGATTTCTGGATTGATTTTAATTACCGTCGGCATTTGGGCTGGTTTTCAAGCGGTAGATGGAAAAATAGTACCGGCATATATTGCGTCTTTTACGTTAGTAACATTACCAATATTAGAAGGCTTAATTCCGGTTTCCAATGCTATTGAAAAAATACCTGCTTATGAAGAATCTTTAGCTCGATTGGAAAAAATTGATCAATATCGTGATTTGGTTATAGAAGAATCGGATTCAAAAAGCATTCCATCGACACCGACGATTAAACTGAAAGGTATTCGTTATTCGTACGGGGCAGGTGATGCTCTAAAGAATATTCATTTAACAATTAACTATGGAGAAAAAGTTGCATTAATTGGGAAAAGTGGTGCTGGGAAATCAACACTACTGCAACTGTTAATTGGAGAATTACAACCTCAAGTAGGAACATTATTGATCGGTGATTTGACTCCTGCATCGTATGGAGATGGAATCCATGATGTTGTGAGTGTATTAAATCAAAAGCCTTATCTGTTTGCAACAACCGTTGAAAATAATATCCGTTTAGGAAAACAAGATGCAACAGAGGAAGAAATAAAAGAAGTCATTCGGAAGGTAAAGCTTGACGAATATATATTGTCTTTACCTAAAGGATTAAAAACGCAAATGGAAGAATCAGGACAACGATTTTCTGGAGGTGAACGGCAACGAATTGCGCTCGCTCGAATTTTATTAAAAGACACTCCTGTTGTTATTTTAGATGAACCAACTGTCGGACTCGATCCGTTAACAGAACGAGATTTGCTAAATACGATATTTGAAACATTAGCTGGCAAAACGGTTATCTTTATTACCCATCATTTAATGGGAATGGAACAAATGGATCAGATTTTGTTTTTAGATAAAGGGGTTATATCAATGAGTGGTACCCATCAATCTTTATTAATGACAAATGAACGGTACCGGAATTTATATGAACTAGATTTCGGAAAGTGAATTTGTTTGCTTTTAAGTTAAAATCATTTGGCGGATAGTATCGTGCTATCCGCTATTTTTGGTATTTAGAAGGGTAGTAGATGCCGTAAAATCCCCAATTTGAATAAACAACGAATTTACATCCTCTTAATAAACCTTTACATATCGTTTAAACCAAGTTAACTTTTCCCCTTTATTGTTAGAAGTGTAGGAAAGAAGACAATGTTTAAGGGGGAAACGAAAATGAAATCTTATAAGAAGCTGGCACTTTTTGTACTAATCTTAGGGACACTTACACTTGCAGCATGTGGCCCACAGGAAGAATCTAGTGGAAGCAATAATGGAGAAGCGAATCCTTCACAGAATACGAAAGGCAAAGTATTAGAAGAAATGAGTGATCAGTTAAAAGGAACGATTACTATTGACGGATCTTCCACAGTTTATCCAATAATGGAAGCTGTTGTAGAAGAATACAATATGAATCAACCAAATGTGAAAGTATCTGTCGGCGTTTCTGGTACAGGTGGTGGTTTTGAAGCGTTTATTGCTGGGGAAACAGATATTTCCAATGCTTCTCGACCAATTAAGGATGAAGAAAAGGCAGCCTTAAAAAATGCTGGAATTGAATATACGGAGTTTGAAGTAGCCTATGACGGATTATCAGTAGTCGTAAATAAAGAGAACGATTGGGTTGACTATTTAACAGTTGATGAATTAAAGAAAATATGGATAGAAGATGGAACAGTAAAAAAATGGTCCGACATTCGGAAGGGATGGCCAGAAGAGGAGATTAAATTTTATTCGCCAGGAACGGATTCAGGAACATTTGATTACTTTGATGAGGTTATTTTAGAAGAACAGCCAATTGTAAAAGTTGCAACTTTATCGGAAGACGATAACATACTTGTAACGGGAGTAACAGGTGATAAAAATGCAATTGGTTACTTTGGTTATGCATATTACGCTGAAAATAAAGATAAATTGAAAGTCATTCCAATTGATAGCGGAAATGGACCGGTTGAGCCGACGAATGAAACAGTTGAAAAAGGGGACTATACTCCACTATCTCGCCCATTATTCATTTATGTGAAAAATGAAGCGGTAAAGAGACCTGAAGTGTATCATTTTGTACAATTTGCACTTGAACATGCAGGAGATTTATCGGAAGAAGTAGGTTATGTCAGTCTACCAGCAGAAAAATATGATAAGAATCTTTCTCTATTAAAAGAATTGAAATAGGTTTCAAAAAATAGTAAATGATCCTTCTTTAATAACTTTGTAAGTATTCATTGACCGACTAAAATAGTCAAAAAAGCTACATAAAAGGAGTTCCCTTTCTAATCGTCTCCTTGATGGACGAAAAGGATTTGAAAGGGAGCCTTATTCATGAATGTAAAGGGGATAGGATATGTCCACACAAAAGATCTCAACAACACTCTCAATTCAAGAAATCATCGCTAAGAAGAAGTCGAAGAGAAAGAATTTGGGTGATCAAGTGATGCCGAAAATACTACTTCTAACAGCGATTATCTCAATCTTAACGACATTAGGGATTATTTTAACTCTTCTAACTGAGACTTTTGCCTTTTTTAAAAATGTCTCGATTAAAGAATTTATGACGAGTGATACGTGGTATCCGTTTTCTGAGTCTGGTGAGTTTGGAATTCTTCCTTTAGTTTCAGGGACATTAACGATTACAGGTATTGCTATTTTTGTAGCTATGCCACTAGGTATTGGCGCGGCAATTTATTTAAGTGAATTCGCTTCAAATAAAACGAGACGGTTTATTAAGCCGGTTTTAGAAGTTTTGGCGGGAATACCAACGATTGTCTATGGTTTTTTTGCATTAACTTTTGTTACACCAATACTTCAAAAGTTTATTCCGTCGTTGGAGATATTTAATGCACTAAGTCCGGGTATTGTTATTGGAATTATGATAACTCCAACGATTGCATCATTATCAGAAGATGCTTTAGGTTCTGTACCGAAAGCAATTCGTGATGGGGCCTTTGCCTTAGGTGCAACAAAGCTAGAAGTTGCCATAAAAGTCGTCCTTCCTGCAGCAATTTCTGGAATCGTCGCATCAAGTGTCCTTGGATTTTCACGGGCCATTGGTGAAACAATGATTGTATCGATTGCTGGCGGTTCAACACCGAATCTTCGTTTGAATGTAACTGAATCTGTCCAAACAATGACTGCCTATATCGTGCAAGTCGCACAGGGGGATACTGGATATGGTACGACTATTTATTACAGCATTTATGCAGTAGGATTTACGCTTTTTATTTTTACCTTACTAATGAACCTTGTCGCTACTTTCATTTCTCGGCGTGTGAAAGAGGTGCACTAATTGAAGATAATGAATCAGAAACAAATGACGAGTCGGATGAAGTTGCGTTTATTTAAAAGTACTTTTTTTAAATATATCTTCCTATCATCAACATTTTTCTGTCTAATAGTATTAGCTATTTTATTTGGTAGAATTTTAACTCAAGGATTACCGCATCTTGACTGGTATTTTCTTAATCGTTTACCATCGAGAAAACCAGAAGAAGCCGGAATTTACACATCACTCAATGGAACAATTTGGTTAATGGCTGTAGTCGTTCCAACAACTTTTTTCTTAGGGGTCGGTGCAGCGATTTATTTAGAGGAGTATGCGAAGAAAAACCGTTTTAATACGTTAATTCGACTGAATATATCAAATTTAGCAGGTGTTCCTTCCGTTGTTTATGGTTTACTAGGGTTAACATTATTTGTACGTACATTTGCATTAGGGAAAAGTGTCTTAGCAGCTGGTTTTACAATGAGTTTACTAATTCTTCCTGTTGTTATTGTATCCGCTCAAGAAGCCATTCGTGCGGTACCAAAAGAGTTACGAGAGGCTTCGTATGCAATGGGGGCAACAAAGTGGAAAACGGTTTTAAACGTTGTCTTACCAGCTTCTCTACCTGGTATTTTAACAGGTGCAATTCTTGCCTTGTCTCGTGCAATTGGGGAAACAGCTCCACTTGTTGTTCTTGGAGTCCCTCTATTTCTTGCGTTTTTACCAACTTCAGTTTTTGATGAATTTACTGCCTTACCAATACAAATTTATAACTGGACGAGTCGCCCGCAAGAAGAGTTTCATGCTTTAGCTGCAGCAGGAATCATCGTTCTTTTAGGTGTACTCATTATGATGAATGTAATCGCAATAATCATTCGAAATAAGTTTTCTAAACGGTATTAAGTTATAAGGATGGGAGGAGTTACATGGCTATTGCTACGAAAGTAAAAAATGTGGAAGTAATCAATTTTAGAGAAAAGAAGGATCTACTAAATAATGAAGTCGTTTATGAAACGAAGGATTTAAATTTATGGTATGGGAAAAAGCATGTATTAAAAAATATGAATCTAGAAATTTGTGAAAACGAAATTACAGCAATTATTGGTCCTTCTGGATGTGGGAAATCAACGTATTTAAAAACATTAAATAGAATGGTTGAACTTGTACCAGGCGTCAAAAAAAGTGGTGAAATACATTATCGTGGTCGAAATATTTTTGGAAAATCGTATGGAGTAGAAGAACTACGAACAAGGGTGGGGATGGTCTTTCAAAAGCCAAATCCATTCCCAAAATCAATTTACGATAATGTAGCCTATGGTCCAAAAATTCACGGGATAAAGGAAAAAAAGATATTAGATGAAATTGTTGAAAAGAGTTTACGCAGTGCGGCAATTTGGGAAGAGGTAAAGGACCGACTAAAGGAAAATGCTTATGGATTATCGGGAGGGCAGCAACAACGTCTTTGTATTGCTAGATGTCTCGCAATTGAACCAGATGTGATTTTAATGGATGAACCGACATCAGCACTCGATCCGATATCAACTTTAAAAGTAGAAGAACTTGTCCAAGACTTGAAAGAACAATTCAGTATCGTTATTGTAACACACAATATGCAACAGGCTGCAAGAATTTCCGATAAAACGGCATTTTTCTTAAATGGGGAAGTGATTGAGTTTGATAAAACCGATAAGATATTCCGAACACCAAGTAATCAAAAGACAGAAGATTATATTACAGGAAGATTTGGTTAAACGATTAGAAAATAAAGCATGTAGAAACCTAAAAATATGGTAGATTCATATTTTTAGGTTTTTTCGTTTCGCTTACTAAAGGTAGGTATGTCAGTCTTTATAGCGTATTTTATTGCACGGGGTTCCTTGACAATTTTCATAACTATGATTATAGTAAAATAAAATCTTTAACACATAGACGCTTTTAAGTGCTAAAGTAAAAATATAGTAAAATAGCACTTAAATTTCAAAAAAAAACAGAAATATCTGGAGGCAAGCATGAATAAAAACACTTCTTGTTATGAACCGGGTACGATAGAAGCAATCTTTCTTGCTATTGTTAGTATATGCATCCTTAGTTTTGGGATTATCCAGTTGGAAGCAACACCACATATCCCCATTTTAACCGTCATTATATTTTTTATTTTTTACGGTTTATTAAGAGGCATTCCTTTTAAACAGTTAGAACAAGGGCTTGTAAATGGAGCGATATCAGGCATTGGTGCTGTTTTTCTATTGTTTTTTATTGGGCTGTTAATCGCGTGCTGGATGATTAGTGGGACGATTCCAACCCTAATGTACACGGGGTTTGGAATTACGACAAACCATTACTTTTATGCTGTTGTTTTTATCGTAACCGCAATGATTGGAATTGGAATTGGGAGTTCTTTAACAACCGTTGGCACAATCGGTGTTGCTTTTATCAGTATTGCATTAACGATGGACATATCATTATCCATTACTGCTGGCGCTATTGTATCCGGTGCTTTTTTTGGTGATAAGATGTCACCTTTATCAGATACGACAAATCTAGCATCAACAGTATTAAAGGTTGATTTATTTGAACATATTCGGAACATGTGCTGGACGACCATCCCTACATTCCTCATATCCCTTATTTTCTTTACGATTCTTTCGCCAACTTTAGGAAAAGGGGACTTTGAAAAAATAAATACGTTTAAGGATAGTTTAATGAATACAGGACTTATTCATTGGTATAGTTGGATTCCGTTAATTATCTTATTGATCCTTTCCATAAAAAGTGTACCAGCTTTTTTATCGTTATCCGTAAGTTCTATTTTAGCTGTCTTGTTATCTTTTTTTCATCGTCATTCGATAATGAATGATCTACCTACGATCTTTTATAAAGGATATATATCAAATACTGGTAATCAAGCGATTGATGAATTATTGACTAGAGGTGGAATAAGCAGCATGTTTTTTACCATCACACTCGTACTCTTAGCTTTAGGAATGGGTGGCTTATTTTTTACTTTAGGCATTATTCCACGAATTATCCAGTTTATCGAAAAGTTACTTGAATCAGTGTCATCCGTTATTACGGCTTCGGCACTTACGGCAATTGGAATCAATACATTAATTGGTGAACAATATTTAGCCATTTTATTAACAGGAGAATCTTTTCAATCGCAGTACAAGAGATTAGGTTTAGCAAATAAAAATTTATCGCGTGTTTTAGAAGATGCTGGAACGGTAGTGAACCCTCTCGTTCCATGGAGTGTATGTGGTGTGTTTATTACGAGTGTCCTTGGTGTTTCTACAATCGATTACTTACCTTTTGCTTTCTTTTGTTTAATATCGCCGATTATGTCAATTTTATTTGGCTTTACTGGAAAAACGTTAACTTATTTGAAATAGGGAGCTACCAGATGTGGTGCTCCTTTTCTATTTTGAATCATTTTTAATAGAAGAAAAAGAAAAGATGGAAAAATGAGCCATTTTATTGTATTTGTGATAAAATCAATCTCAAGAAGGATTGAAAATTTGTCATTGGAGTGTGAGTTTAGCGTGGCAGACGTGCCCATAGGATTAATCTTGCTATTCGTGTTTTTAATTTTATTATCTGCATTTTTTTCATCTGCGGAAACAGCTTTTTCTAGTGTAAATAAAATTCGACTGTACAATTTTACAAAAGAGGGAAGAAGGGGTAGTGAAAAGGCAATTTATATAATAGAAAACTTTGATGACGCCATTTCTACGATTTTAGTCGGAAAAAACTTAGTGAATATTGGTGCTTCAAGTATTTCAACAGCTGTCGTTACCAATATATATGGCCCAAATCTAGGATTAATTATTAGTACTTTTGGAATGACATTCATTATTCTTACTTTTGGAGAAATCTTGCCAAAGTCTATTGCAAAAGAACATGCAGAGACATACCCATTAAAAATATCAGGGATTTTATACATGTTAGTAAGAGGGTTATCACCTGTGAATTTACTTTTCTCGAAATTGAAAAGCTCTGTAGCAAAATTATTCTCAAGTTCTAAAGAAAATTTGCCATCGGTTACAGAGGAAGAAATAAAGGCGATGGTTGATATAAGTGCTGAAGAAGGTGTTATTAACAAAAATGAAAAGGAATTGTTGCACAGATCTTTAGAATTTAACGAAATCATTGTTGGTGAAATTTTAACACATCGATTGGATATTGTAGCCATTGAAGTAAATCAGCCTATTGAGGAGATTACGAAAATATTGTTGGAAGAACGGTATTCAAGAATTCCTGTCTACGAGGATAATATAGATAATATCATCGGTTTTTTATCGGAACGTGAATATTTTGCAGAATTAGTTAAAGGTGAAGAAGTGAGCATCCGTTCATTATTAAGGCAACCAATGTTTGTTGTAAAGTCAATGAAAATTGCTACTTTACTTCCAGAACTTCAAAGAACGAAGAGTCATATGGCTATTGTATTAGATGAATTTGGTGGAACAGCAGGGATTATTACAATGGAGGATATTTTAGAAGAGTTAGTTGGAGAAATATGGGATGAACATGATGAAAAGGTTAGCATTATGACTAAATTATCTGAAGATGTATTTGTTTTTAGTGCACAATTTCATATAGATGATTTTGCACAAATGATGAATGTTCCTGTTCCTGAAACGACTTACTATAATTTAGGTGGTTGGATTTTTGAACATTTATCACGAGAGCCGGCAGTTGGTGAAGTTATTTACTATGAAAACTTAAAACTTTCCGTAACGGAAGTTGACCATCATCGGATTGAAAAGGTGAAAGTGGAAAGATTGGTAGAAAAAGCAAAAGAACATGAAGAATAAAAATGGGGGAAATTTAACCCCCATTTTTTTAAAATTTCTCAACTGGGCTTTGAACTCCTAGGTAAAGTTTTTTTACTTTCTCTTTTGTTTTGCTTTTACACGCTTGTCTGCCGCATTTGATCGTGCAACGGCTTCTCGATCTTGTAAATCAGCTAGTTCATTTGAATATTCCACATCTAATCCGTCCGATTTCATGTTTTTCGGAACTTGAGGAAGTGTTGCTTTGTTTTTATCACGAGTTTTTTGACCACGAGCACGTCCCATATGGAGACCCCTTTCATAGACATATTTGAAGAGGATTCATCCTCACATATAGAATGGCCGATTCACGTATGATTATTTCAGGTAAGAGTTAACAGTGTATACCACAAACGTTCTACTTATCTTTTCTCTCGTACGGATGCAGCCGCTTGATCTGCTCGCTTGAAGTCCCGTCCATAGATGATTTCTTGTGCTTTTTTCAATTGAATTTTCTCCACTTCACGTTTTCTTTTATCGTTTGCCATATTTGTCACCTCCAAAAATATTCACACGACAATATTATTTTTTCCAACATAAACCAAACCATACGTAGCTTAAGTTCAAATTGAATACAAAATTGTTCTTTTATGATAAATTTGTGTTAGAGAAAACATGAATGGGGGTGTACATCCTGCCAGTCATTAAGAAAATAACCGTCCAGAAAAATAATAAAGAACGGTACAATATATTTTTTGACGATGGTATATCTGGTCAATATGCGTTTAGTGTAAGTGAAGATATATTGATTAAACATGATTTACGAAAAGGGAAAGATGTAAGCGAGGAAGAGTTAACAGACATTTTTTATCATGAAGAAATACAAAAGGCGTATAATCAAGCGATCCAATTTTTATCCTTTCGTATGCGGTCGATGAAAGAAGTCCATGATTATTTAAGTGATAAAGGAATTGACGAAGGAGTCATTGAGGAAGTCATTCGTCGCCTCCGTGAACGAAAATATATAAATGATGAAGAATTTACAGCTTTGTATGTTAAAACACAATTGAATACGACGGACAAAGGACCAATCATTTTAAAAGAGGCATTAAGGAAAAAGGGAATTACTGACATAATGATTGAGGAAATCGTAGACAAGCATTACTTACCTGAAATTCAATTGGAAAAGGCAATCTCCCTTTGTCATAAGCATAAAAGAAAAGGGAAAACATTATCTTCTATCCAGTTAAAAAATAATTTACAGCAAATGTTAGTTCGTAAAGGCTACACGAAAGAAATTATTTCAAAAGCGATGGAAGCGACGTTCATTCATAACGAAGAAAATAATGAAGAGGATGCGATTCGATTCCAAGGGGAGAAGGCTTGGAGAAAGTACCAATCACAACCAGTAGACAAACGAATTATTAAAGTGAAACAGTATCTATATCGGAGGGGATTCCAACTTTCTGATATTGAACGTTTTCTTGAAGATTATATTACATCAGAAGAATAGACAAGGGAAGGTGTTAAAATGGAAGAAAAAAGATATAGTGAAATGACTGAATTAGAATTAAAACAAGAAATCGCTAACTTAAGAGAAAAGGCGAGAAAAGCGGAACAACTCGGAATCCTAAATGAATACGCTGTTCTTGAACGAAAAGCACTCATGGCAGAAAGTTATTTGCGAAATCCAAAAGATATAAAAAAAGGGGAAATATATCGGTTACGAAATGAAGCGGATACATATTTTCGCGTTAATTACTTGAAAGGCTATTTTGCTTGGGGATATCGGCTCAACGGAAATGGCAAAGAAGAAGGACTTCCAATTTCTTTATTAGAGGAAGTGGAATAAAGAAACAGGACTTTTCAATATTGGGAAACCGAAAAGTCCTGTGTATACATTATTATTGGTTTCCTCTTTTGTTTGATGCGTGCATTCTTTCTTGAGGGTGCGTATTAATTGTCCCATCAGCTCTTAAAGAAGCGTATTTCGCTTGAGCACGAGGCATTCCTTCTAATTTTTGATCATCTTGATTTGGAAAACCTTTTTCTTTATTACGTACCAAGGTTTTTTCCTCCTTAATATAGTGAATTTTTTAGAGAGAAAAATAAAAAGTGCGTATAAATAGTTACGCACTTTTAGTATGGTTTAGTTTGAGAGAAATTTGCTTATATTTTTTTGGCAATTACTGTGGTAAGATTTCTAGTTTTTTTCTAATTTTCTCCTTGTTGTAAATCCAACCCGTATAGGATGTCAAAATATTTAGTTCATGGTCTAGTTTAACAACAGCGAAAAAGGGATAATGATCTTTACTTCGATAACGTAAATCGATGAATCGAACTTCATTGTAATGGTTTCCTTCTTCAATTTCCCAACGATAGACGGGGGAAAAGGATAAAAAAGCACCAACATTTTTATCTTTAATTGCCGCATTCATTATCGGATTATCTGGTAGAGGAATCCGTTCAAATTCATCAACTACCGTAAAACTACGACGGAATGCATGAGCAACATAAAATTTACTTTTTGCAATAACAGCAATACGCCATTGGAAAAACTTCATCGTCGGGCTTAAAATAACTTCCTCTGTATCAGGAATGCGTTTTTTTATCATGGATACTAGTGATTTTCTAATATAGTATCTGTATAAATAATATCCGATAATGATTCCGTACATAGTCAGGAACACAATGCGAGGATCAGCACCAAGTCCCCAAATAATAATGCAAACTACGTGGATGCCGAATATGAATGGATCGAATGTATTGATCCAGCCAAGCGCTACCCACTTTGAGGAGAATGGTCGTAAAGCCTGAGTTCCATATGCATTAAAAATATCAACAAACACGTGTAAAAAGACAGCGAAAAAGGTCCATAACCAAAGATGAAGTAAATTTGCCCCAGGGAAAAACAAATATAAAATAGCTACAATAGCAAGTGGCCACAACACGACGGCAGGAATGGAATGAGTAATGCCTCGGTGGTTTCGGATGTATACAGCATTATTTCGTAACTTCAAAACCGTATCAATATCCGGAATTTGCGATCCGACAATTGTAGCAATTAAAACACTGTGATATGTTTCTGTATGATTGAATACAACTGGATCAATGGTCGCCAGTCCACCTAAAGCAATACCCATAACAATATGTGTTCCAGTATCCAAGAACATACCTCCAAGTATTTACTCGACTGCTGATATAGTCAACAACGAGGGCTAGTTTAAAATGTACTGAATTCATCATGTTATCATATAAAATGATGATATGATTATTCATAGCATTGTTCAAAGAAACGATATTATACAATTTTTTATTGTACGCATCGAACATGTGAATTATGATTCTAATTAAATATTATCATTTGGAGGACAAAGTGTGAAAGAAAGAGTACTGACATTTTTAAAAAGCTTCAACATAGACGATTTTCAAAAATCACTACGCGACTGGTTTAAAGCAGAAAAACGAGATCTTCCTTGGAGAAAGGATAAAGATCCTTACAAAGTATGGGTTTCTGAAATCATGTTACAACAAACCCGTGTCGATACCGTTATCCCATATTTTCATCGCTTTATCGAAAAGTATCCAACGATACAAGCATTAGCTGAGGCTGATGAACAAGAATTATTAAAAGTTTGGGAAGGATTAGGGTACTATTCGCGTGTAAAAAACTTACAAGCAGCGGTCAAAGAAGTAGACGAGAAATATGGCGGAGTAGTTCCTGTTGAAAAAGAGAAATTTAGTCAATTGAAGGGTGTCGGTCCTTACACAACGGGAGCAGTGTTAAGTATTGCATATGATCAACCAATCCCAGCTGTAGA
Organism: Bacillus andreraoultii; assembly: GCF_001244735.1. Classification (GTDB taxonomy): domain Bacteria; phylum Bacillota; class Bacilli; order Bacillales; family Caldibacillaceae; genus Caldifermentibacillus; species Caldifermentibacillus andreraoultii. The sequence continues at coordinate 13,177 of NZ_LN868935.1, read as the reverse complement.
TGGAAATGTTATGCGTGTACTATCAAGGGTTTTTGAAATAGAGGATGATATAGCAAAGGCGCGCACCCGGAAACTTTTTGAACAAATAACAGAGGCGATTATTTCTCATGATGATCCGTCTAGCTTTAACCAAGGCTTAATGGAACTTGGTGCGCTCATATGTAAACCGACATCACCAGCATGCCTACTTTGTCCAGTACGAGATCATTGCCGTGCATTTCAACACGGAACAGAAACGAATTTCCCTGTAAAAACAAAACAGAAAAAGGGGAAGACGGTAGAGTTTATCGCTGCACTCTTGATGGATGAAAAAGGTCAGGTCTTCATTCAAAAGCGTCCGGATGAAGGATTGTTAGCAAGTTTATGGGAATTTCCAAATATACCGTTGAGTGGCAAACATAAAAATATGGTTACTTTTTTTGAGAAAACGTGGATGGAACATCATTCGGGTAAAGTGGAAATATTACAACCATTAACGGTTATTAATCATGTGTTTTCACACTTAACATGGAAAATTCATGCTTTCACAGGGGAAATTACCGGAGACATTCAAGAGACAAATACCTTTAAACTCGTTTCCATTGATGAATTAAGTCAATATCCTCTTCCCGTTCCATATCAAAAAGTATGGCAAGCATATATAGAATAAAGAAAACTCGGAGATGCTAGAGCCTTTAGGAACCAAAGAGCTTAGAGTTCGCTGGAAAAAGAGTTTTTCGGATTTGATGTAATGTTGCTAGAGCCAAGCCTTCCTATTAGCCAAGAAGAAGCAATTGACAAATAACATCAATTGCTTCTTTTATTGGTGATTTTTTTATGAATATTGATTAGAAGGTGTATCATCCGTTTGTAGCTGTTTTAATCCCCCTCGCTCTTCAATTTCATTAATAATTTTTTTATATATGGATTGACCTTCTTGATTTAAATAAGGCATAATTTGTTGAAAGGACCGTTGAAAAAAGATCAGTTCATGATCTTGCCAATCAGCTAGTGACATCATCGTTAGCTCTGTCATATCTCGACCATCATACATAGAAGAACACCTCTTTTTTCATAGTTTTTGTTACATATTAGGTGAATATTCATGAATAAACATTGTGTTCGTTATATTTTAAGAAGCGAACGACTATTTTTTAGAATGAATGAAAGGATGAAATAATATGTCTAATAAAGTTGCTTTAGTTACCGGAGCAAGTCGTGGTATTGGTAAAAAAACAGCAATCCGACTCGCAGAAGAAGGATATGATATTGTTATTAATTACGTTCGAAGTAAATCGGCTGCGGAAGAAACAGCTAAGGAAATTGAACAATTAGGTAGAAAATCACTCGTTGTCCGAGCACATGTTGGGGATGTTGATAAAATAAAAGCAATGTTTCAAGAAATTGACAAGGCTTTCGGTCGTTTAGATGTTCTTGTCAATAATGCGGCTTCTGGTGTATTGCGCCCAGTTATGGATATTGAGGAAACTCACTGGAATTGGACGATGAATATTAATAGTAAAGCCCTTTTATTTTGTGCCCAAGAAGCTGCGAAATTGATGGAACGAAATGGTGGCGGGAAAATTGTCAGCATTAGTTCAATTGGTTCGATTCGTTATTTAGAAAATTACACCCTTGTCGGTGTTTCGAAGGCGGCATTGGAAGCTCTAACTCGCTATTTGGCAGTAGAGTTAGCTCCAAAAAATATTATCGTTAATGCTGTTTCAGGTGGTGCAATCGACACAGAAGCGTTAAAACATTTTCCAAACCGTGAAGAATTGCTGGAAGATGCGAGAAAAAATACGCCTGCAGGGAAAATGGTCGAAATGGAGGATATGGTTAATGCCATTATGTTTTTCATTTCTGATCAATCCTCTATGATACGTGGACAAACGTTAATTGTAGACGGTGGAAGATCACTACTCGTATAGTTATTCTCCTTTTTTTAAAAAACTCCTGGAATTTCTATAAAAAAAATGGATAACCTCACCTTCAATTGGACATCTTATGATATGTGGAGGTGATAAACATGGCAAAAAACAATAAAGAACAAACTGGTACAAACTTTCAAGAAGTAAGACAACAAAACGCTCAATCTGCTGGACAAGGTCAATTTGGTACTGAATTTGCTAGCGAAACGAATGCAAAAGAAGTTCGTCGTCAAAATCAAAAGGCAGAATCTAACAAAGGCCAAAACTCATAACATAGTTAATATGTGCAAACTATTTATCAGTACTTAAAAGGAATCAAAATCCTTACATTCAAAAAAGGTGCTTCTTAATCGGAGGCACCTTTTTTGTATGTTAAAAACACATAGTCAGGAAATTTCATCTGTAATAAATGGTGAATTGTAAGAAATTAATATTTGGTTAGGAGCATTTGTTTTAAAAATGGAAAGGAAACGTTATAATATAAAAATAACAACAAAATCAATTCAAAAGAGATTAGAAAATTGAGGACCGGTGTAAAAGAGAAAATTTAAACTTGATATATGGTCGGAAATAGAAAGTAGGGATTAAAATGGGGATTCCCATGGAAGGAGAAACAATTCAAATACATAGTTACAAACATAATGGACATATTCATCGTATCTGGGAGGAGACGACAGTTTTAAAAGGGACGAAAAACGTAATTATCGGGGGAAACGACCGCACAACTGTTACTGAGTCTGACGGTCGAACATGGATTACGAGAGAACCGGCAATTTGTTATTTCCATTCTCAATGCTGGTTTAATATTTTAGGGATGTTAAGAGAAGATGGTATTCACTATTATTGTAATTTAAGTTCGCCATTTGTTTTTGATGATGAAGCATTAAAATATATCGACTATGATTTAGATATAAAAGTTTTCCCAGATATGACTTATGTATTACTCGATGAAGATGAATATGAAGAACACCGAAAATTGATGGGGTATCCAGAAGTAATTGATAAAATTTTGAAAGCAAATATGGACAAACTTATTGATTGGATTCATCAAAAAAAAGGGCCATTTGCACCTGATTTTATTGATCAATGGTATGAGCGATTTTTAACCTATCGAAAGTTTTAATAAATGAATATGAAGATGAAAATACCGAATCAATGGACATTGGTTCGGATTCATTTTTAAGGGAGAGAAATATATGGGGAGCATGAAGCGGTACATGCAATTCGTTAAACCGTACCGAGTTCAAATTATCGCTACACTTTTTATTGGAATTATTAAATTCGCTATTCCATTATTGATTCCACTACTAGCAAAATTTTTAATTGATGATGTTATTGTTAATGATGCATTGACAAAACAAGAGAAGTTTACGCAATTATGGTGGGCAGTTGGAATGATGGCGGTTATTTTTATTCTTTTACGTCCACCAGTTGAATATTATCGTCAATATTTTGCTCAATGGACAGCAAATAAAGTTTTATTTGATATTCGACAAAAGTTATACAATCATTTACAGAGATTGGGCCTAAAGTACTATTCAAATAAGAAAACTGGCGAAATTATTTCCAGGGTGATAAATGATGTCGAACAAACGAAGGACTTTGTCGTAACGGGATTAATGAACGTATGGATTGATTTAACAACGATTATTATTACTGCTACGATTATGTTTTCAATGGATGTTAAATTAACTTTTGTGTCATTGTTAATGTTTCCATTTTATGCCTTTTCAATAAAATATTTCTTTGGTAATTTAAGGAAATTGACCCGAAGTCGTTCACAAGCATTAGCTGAAGTACAAGGATATTTGCATGAACGCGTTCAGGGAGTAGCTGTCATAAAAAGTTTTGCTATTGAAGAGCATGAGCAAAAGCTATTTCATGAAACAAATTCTAATTTTTTACAAAAAGCGTTAAATCATACGAGTTGGTATGCAAAGGCGTTTGCAGTCGTTAATACAATCACAGACATATCACCACTGCTTGTTATAGGTTATGCTGCTTATGAAGTTATTCAAGGAAACTTAACGGTTGGGACATTAGTTGCTTTTACTGGGTATATTGACCGGCTGTATAACCCGTTGCGTCGACTTGTTAATTCATCGACAACACTCACGCAATCGATTGCTTCGATGGACCGTGTGTTTGATTTATTTGATGAAGAATATGATATTGTAGACTGTGAAAATGCGAAATCGTTGAAGAAAGCGGAAGGACGTATTCAATTCGATTCGGTATCGTTCAAATATGAAGAAGACACACGATACGTCCTTAAAAAGATAAATCTTTCCATAGAAAAGGGTCAAACGATTGCTTTTGTTGGAATGAGTGGAGGAGGGAAGTCTACGTTAGTTAGTTTACTCCCTCGATTTTATGATGTTACTGAAGGTAGAATATTCTTAGATGGAATTGATATACGTGAACTAAAAGTGAAAGATCTTCGTGATCAAATTGGAATGGTATTACAAGATAGTATATTATTTAGTGATACAGTGAAAGAAAATATTTTGTTAGGACGACCAAATGCAACCGGTGAAGAAGTGATTGAAGCGGCAAAACTCGCAAATGCATACGAGTTTATTATGAATTTACCAGAAGGGTTTGATACGAAAGTGGGAGAGCGGGGGGTAAAATTATCAGGTGGTCAAAAACAAAGAATTGCAATTGCCCGATTATTTTTAAAAGACCCTTCTATTATTGTGCTAGATGAAGCAACGTCCGCCCTTGATTTAGAGAGTGAACATTTAATTCAAGAGGCTCTCGACAATTTAGCTAGACATCGGACAACGTTAATTGTCGCCCACCGGCTATCGACCATCACCCATGCAGATCGTATCGTTTTAGTTGAACATGGAGAAATTGTTGAAATGGGTACACATGAAGAGTTAATGAAGAAAAAAGGAAACTATTATCATCTATTTACTGTTCAACAGTTGGAATGAAGTAGAAGAATAATAATAATTAAGTTATAAACAGCTTGTAGCTGATAAATGGAGATTTTCCTAGAATAAAAATAATATGTACATTTTTCTACTATTGAAATAGTGATATAATAAATCTAGTACATTTATATCAACAAGATATTCAAATTTAGGAGGAAGTAGAGATGGGGTTAAAGAAGACATTAACGCTTGCTGGATCTGATACTAGCGGAGGCGCAGGTATACAAGCAGACTTAAAAACATTCCAAGAACACGGTACATATGGAATGACTGCATTAACATCCATTGTTGCGATGGATCCAAAAGAACAATGGAAACATAACGTATTCCCAATCGACACAAATGTTGTTGATAAACAATTAGAATGTGCTTTTTCTGTTGGTCTGGATGCAATGAAAACAGGAATGCTTGGTTCGGTTGAAATTGTAGAACTTGGCGCTAAATATATTGATCAATACAAATTAGAAAAAGTGGTTATTGACCCTGTTATGGTTTGTAAAGGAGAAGATGAAGTTCTATTACCAGAAACTGTTGATGCATCTCGTGAACTTCTTTTGCCACGTGCGCTTGTAACAACACCGAACCTTTTTGAAGCATGGCAATTATCTAAAGAAGGTCCAATTCGTAGTATAGAGGATATGAAAAAAGCTGCAGCGAAAATTTATGACCTCGGTGCGAAAAATGTTGTGATTAAAGGTGGAAAAACTTTAGACCATGATAAAGCAGTCGATTTATTTTATAACGGAAAAGATTTTATTTTACTAGAAACAGAAAAAATTGATACAACCTATAATCATGGGGCTGGTTGTACGTTTGCAGCGGCTGTGACTGCAAGACTGGCAAAAGGAGAAGATGTACTTGATGCTGTTCTTCACGCAAAACAGTTTGTTGCAGCAGCTATTCGTCACGGTTGGAAACTAAATGAATTTGTAGGTCCGGTTATGCACGGTGCTTTTAATGAGTTCAAAGATGATTTACCAGAGATAAATCAAGTGAACGTGTGATATTTGCTCGGAAATGCCAACATCTAGACAAAGTAATTTCAAATGAAGTAAAGGACTGTCCCTATTCGCTAGAAAGAAAAGCAATCAGGACAGTCTTTTTATATTAATAAGCTTCATCAATTGTAATTTTCTCATTATGGTATTGTTGTAAGCTATTCACGAGAATTTCCAGTTTTTCAAGCTGTTCATTATATTCAAGAATGGCTCCAACCAACTGAATCATATGGGTTAACAGTAATTCACTGTTGCTGTCTTCTTGATATTGGTTAAATAAATTTACGAGCTCCATTCTTTTTATTCCATACTCTTCCATTTCCTTGTCATGAACTTGTACGGCTTTTCCGATATAACGCAACAATAAATGTTCATGATTATTATTTAAATGGGCTAAAATTTCGAGTAATTGCTCACGTACATTTTCCGGCAATTGAAAGAAGTGGTGCTCATAATAATGCATCTTCCTTAATATTTCTAACGCCTTTCTAGCTGTTGTAATCATTTGTCGATAAATGACTACCTTCCGCATTTTCCCCCATTTATTCTTTTTAAGAAATGTTCTTTCTTCCTTATAAAATAAGAACAATTGATCAAGATGAATGAGCCGTTCTTTAATCGCAACAATGTCTTTTTTCAATAGAACATAGTCAACGGCTTGATGATTTGTCACACGAATCCATTTTAATATATCACTTGTTATTTCTGAAATAGAACTGTATAGTTTCGTTTCGTACTTTGGTGGTAAGAAGATTAAATTGATGATAAATGCAGATAAAATACCAAGCATAATTGTAGCGAAACGCAAAATAGCAAATGTAATAAATTGGTCTTGAGGTGTTTCCATAATGATAATTAGTGTAACGATAGATAAAGAAACCGTGTCTATTTTTAACTTTAGATTAATCATGATAAGCACAATGGCTGCAAGACCAACGATAATAAAATGATTACCAAAAAGTAAAACGAAAATAATGGCAATGATTGCTCCAATGACATTTCCTTGGACTTGTTCTAAAATTGTCAAGTAAGAACGATAAATCGATGGTTGAATTGCGAATACAGCGGAAATTGCTGCAAAAACGGGTGTCGGTAAATTCAACAGTTCCCCAATCATAAGCGCTAATACAACAGCTAAACCTGTTTTAAAAATGCGGGCACCTAATTTCATTAAGTAAAATCCTTTCTTGCTTATAATCTTTCTTGATAGTGAACGTCCTTCTGAATTGTAGTGCAATATTTATGATAACTCAATAGATAAAAGGCCTTTTTTAATGATAATGCTTGTACTTATCCTCGCTCTTTGCGGAAATCAATGACGGTTCGAACAACAAATGAAGCGGGAATTGTGTAACCAATGAGTGCTTCGATAATAGCCACGACTCTTCCGATACCGATAGGAGCGATATCTCCGTAACCGACAGAAAAAAGTGTTAGCCCACTAAAATAAAAGCTTGCCTGTAATGAATATAGCAAACCTCCCACTTTAACTCCATTTTCTAATAAGACCGAATACCCATTTTGAATAAAAATAAAGTAAACTAAACCAAATCCGAGAAAAATTGTTGAATAAATAAAAATTAAGTATAGAAAGCTTTCCCAAGATAATAATTTGTTTTGATATGGGATTGGGGAAAATAATGTTCTGAGGCTCATTGAGATAATAATGATAATAAATAATAGAAATATATATCCAAACATGTTGCACCTCTTTTAATTACACTATGGGTTGATTCCTAAATCATACGTTTCTTATGGAACAAATTGAAAAATCGTCTCGATCTATCCAAGATAAGTTAGGTTAAATGAATGTTAGCTCCTTAATATATACGCTTGTCTACTATGAAACATGATTATATTTATCGTTAAGCATTATTTCTTGTCTTTTTTTATTATTTTCGTTAATGTTAGCTTAAAGTCCACGTTCAAAAATAGCGGGGGATAAGCGTAGACAAGCAGGTGATGCTTCCTTATCGAAGTTTGAACAAATAATTAGATTGAATGGAGGAATCGTTAATGACCGTATCAATCGGTGAACAAGTATCTGATATTGAACTACTAGCAAGTAATGGGGAAAAAGTGAAGTTATCCGATTTTCGTGGAAAACATGTCGTCCTTTATTTTTATCCAAAAGACATGACACCGGGATGTACGACTGAAGCATGTACGTTCCGAGATTATCATGATGATTTTACAAATTTAAATGCAGTCATTCTAGGGGTTAGTGCCGATCCATTAGAAAAGCACCAAAAATTTATTGACAAGCATGGCTTACCTTTTCTTTTGTTAGTTGATGATGAGCATAAACTTTGTGAACAATTTGGTGTTTGGAAGGAAAAGAATGTTTTTGGTAAAATCGGATTTGGTATTGAACGTTCTACATTCATTATTGATGAAGAGGGAACTCTTGTTAAAGAATGGCGTAAAGTAAAAGTTCAAGGCCATGTAGAAGAAGCTTTACAATACATAAAAGATCATTTATCGTAAGCGTAGTAGTTATAAGCCTGTTTTATTAAAACAAGGCATTCATCCATGCGCTTTAAGTATAAGTACATATAGTATAGTAGGGCATACCTCCTCATAAGATTTCACTCTTAATCAAGCCGATAATATCCTCAAAAAAGGGATTTATCGGCTTTTCTGTTCATATCTAGTGAATCGGTCTAAAACGAAAATAATCATCTTTATGCTATAATAGAAAAGCCTATTTCTTCATAATTATAGTTAACACCAATGACAAGTTTTCATAATACACACATAACAGAAATAAAAAATAAAAGTTTCTGAAAGGAAGATGGAGATGCATGTTGTTGGAACAATTTTACGAAATGATGAATTGGAAAGGAATGTAAAGAAACAATTTCCAGACGTAGAGTTTACGTACGTAAGAAAAGTGAATGAACTAGCGAGTCTAGAATCGGTAGACGTGTTGCTTACTTACGGTGATGACGTAACACCTGATGTCATAAGTAGAATGCCGAATTTAAAATGGATTATGGTGATGTCTGCTGGAATTGAAAAGCTTCCGATTCGTGTTTTAAAAGAGAGAAAGATAATTGTTACAAATGCGAGAGGAATCCATAAAATTCCGATGGCCGAATTTGTTTTTGCATTTATTTTACAACATGCAAAGCAACTTCACGTATTTCTAGCACAACAAAGAGAGAATGTATGGAATCGGAAAGTCCAACAACAGGAAATATATGGTCGGACATTACTTGTTGTGGGTGCGGGAGCGATAGGGTCACAAATTAGTACGTACGGGAAAGCTTTTGGTATGTATACAATCGGTATAAATCGGAGTGGAAACTCAAATCCTGATTTTGATGAAACGTATTCAATTGATCAATTGAATGATATATTACCAAATGCAGACTACATCGTTTCGGTTTTACCAAATACAGTACATACGAATAAAGTTTTTACAAAAGAACAGTTTTTGCATATGAAAAGGACGGCAGTTTTTATCAATGTTGGTCGGGGAAATGCGGTAAATGAGATAGATTTAATGAATGCGTTAAATGAAGGGCAGCTTGCTCATGCATTTCTTGATGTATTTGAAACGGAGCCATTACCTGTAGACCACCCATTTTGGCCGTCAGAAAAGGTAACGATCACACCACATCTATCGGCAATTACGGATATGTATTTACCGCGAGCATATGAGATTTTTGTGAAAAACTTACGAAATTATATTGAACAAGGTGAAAACTGGGTTAACTTAGTCGATTTAAATAGGGGGTATTGATTGTGCGAATATATACGAGATCAGGAGATAAAGGAACTACATCTTTAGTCTATGGTGTACGTGTACCAAAAAATGATATACGAGTAGAAGCTTATGGAACATGTGATGAAGCAAACTCATTTATTGGTTTTGCTGTAAGTTTTTTACAGGATAAATCCTTTCAAGAAAAGGAGAAAATAGTAAAGATCTTTCATGAGATACAAACAATCCTTTTTCATGTTGGAGCAGAACTATCAACCCCAGAAGGAAAAGAAGTTGCATGGAAGCTAGAGGAGAGGCATGTAAAGACACTGGAAGGTTATATTGATGAACTTGATGCGAAATTACAACCGTTGTCGAACTTTATTTTACCAGGGGGGCATCCTGCGGGGGCGGCTCTTCATACTGCAAGAACAATTGTTAGAAGAGGAGAAAGGTGTGTAGTTAGTATTGAAAACCTTAATCCAGCAGTTGTACAATACTTAAATAGACTTTCTGATTTTCTATTTGTTGCCGCTCGATATGTTAATTCAGTTTTTCAAATAGAAGAACAACATTTACATCAAGAATAAAAAGATTAGTTTGTATACTTTTTAACAATTTATTGAATTTATGTGTAATCAAGCTTTATTACTAGCCGGATTGATTGACAAAATGCTGGGTGAGTGGGTACAATAATTATAGGAATTATTATTTAATAATCTTTTTAATAGAAAAGAGGTGCATGGCGGTGTCACAAAGTCAATTGAAGGAAGCTTTAGATACATTAAAGGTGTCTGGCGTACGAATTACACCACAACGTCATGCGATACTTGAATATTTGATAAATTCAATGACTCATCCAACAGCTGATGAAATATTTAAAGCATTAGAAGGCAAATTTCCAAATATGAGTGTCGCAACAGTGTATAATAATTTGCGTGTTTTTCGCGAGGTGGGTCTAGTAAAAGAACTAACCTATGGTGATTCTTCTAGCCGTTTTGATTTTAGCACTCACGATCATTACCACGCAATATGTGAAAGTTGTGGGAAAATTGTCGACTTTCAATATCCAGGTCTCGATGAAGTTGAACAATTCGCAACTCATGTAACCGGGTTTAATGTTAGTCACCACCGATTAGAAGTTTATGGTATTTGTCCAGAATGTGCAAAAAAGGAATCGCATTAATCGATAAATGATAGGCTTTTAATAAACAATGCTCCCGATTAAAGCTCGGAAGCATTCTTTTTTTTGCTATTGAAGTTCTCATCAAAAACTTGCCCTTCTAAAGAGCGATCTAAGGTTAAAGGTTCACGACAATACATACATATATCCACTCTTCCTAACATCTTCGTTACTTTCTGACAACTAGGGCAAACAACTTGTACAGCCTTTGTCGATAGCATACCGATTAAAAAATAAACAACACAGCTTGCAATGATTGAAAGTAACCCAAAAACCATAAAAAGTACCATAACAATTGGCCAATTTTTAAAAAGTAAGCCAACATACATAATAATAAAGCCAAGAAAAATTAAACTAAGTGCAAAGGTACGAATTTTATTGATTTTACTTGAATACTTCACGTCCAATCCCCCTTTTTTACAACTATAACATAATTTATCGACTTGTTTGAAAATAAAGTTAAAGTAAATCAAAAATATGATAAATGTGGTTTGGTATAATTGACAAAGTGAAGTTGTTTCATGAAGTGAAAATGTCCTTGAAGTGAAGTTTTTCACAATTTTGTCAAGATCTATAAAAAATAATAGAAGTAATTGAAGGATTTTAGCTAACTTTGTCGAAATGAGGATAAGATTCTATTTTTGGAGGATAGATTTATGGATAATTTTGTACGAACATTATATCAAGAAAGAGCAAGCTTACCTTCGACAGTCGGTGTTCTATTAATCGAAAGTGCAGAACAATTGCTTACAACAACGGATACATTTGACTCCGTGCTATTAATAATATCTACTGATAAGGAACCGGAACTACTTGTGAAACATTATAGTTATGAAGGAACAAAACTGGCCCTTTATAGTATTTATGAAAATAAATTAAGAGAATGGCTCATGGCTGGATCGAATCGGAAAATATATGATTGGTTATTAAATGGAAAAATACTTTTTGATCGTAATGATTCACTTCAACAGTTAATACAAGACTTGAATGATTTTCCGTTCCATGAAAGAAAGCTACGAATTGGATTAGAATTTTCGAAGTTAATTAGAAGATATGCAGATGGTAAAAAGCTATATGAACAAAAGCACTATTTTGATGCATATAATCATGTTATTCACTCTCTTCATCATTTAGCGAGGTTATCATTAATTGAAAAAGGATTTCACCCGGAAGTGACGGTTTGGAATCAAGTGAAGAACTTAGAACCAGAGATTTATAAAATGTATAATGAACTCATTAATAGTAATGAAGCGATTGATAAAAGGTTGGAGCTTTTATTTTTAGCAAGTGAATTTTATCTACATATGCGAACAGATCTTGGCAGTTCACATATTATTGAAGTGTTGAGTAGAAAGTCAATGTGGTCAATACAGGAAATTATTGAGGAAAAAGAATTGAAGCTTTACTCGGTAGACATTTGTGTCCTTCTAGAATATTTAGTTGATAAGGGATATTTAGACATTATTTTAGAAGAATCGAAAGGGAAGTCGATATACCACAGATACTATACGACTAAGAATTTTTGATTTTTAGTGAGTAAAGTATCGGTGTAAGATGAATTTTAAGAGTGAGGTGTATCGAGTTATTATTTTGTCCCCATAAATTCTGAAGCTTTTTTGAAAATGAAGGGATCTCAATTGAATACTAATTATACATGTTTAGTAATAGCTAGTACTCGGATAGGCATCTTTTGCTTATTGTTATAGTATGAAAGGGAATTTGTGGGCACATAAATTGCGATTTCATAAGGCGACCTTTAGTCCGTCGTCATTGGTGAACTTGAATGTTAAATAATAAAGATATGTAATCTGCTAAATCCCGAGTAATTAAAGCTTATCTATTTATAATGTAGATATTTATACTTCTTTGTAATAAAAGCATTTAACACTACTATTGTTATTTAAAGTCATTATTAAATTAAATATCATGGGTAGACAAGGGATTTAGTGGTGTTCTTCTATGGTTATAGATGTAATTGTTATTATTTCGGAATGGAGAATTTATTAAAGAAAGTTTTATAAGAATGATGTGGATAAACAGCATTAAAAAATGTATAAAAAGTATTGACTTATAGTTATTGGGTTGTTATACTAATATTCGTCGCTGAAAATACGTCGATGACTAATAGAAATATAACATTTGACACATTACGGTAGTCATGTTATAGTTTAAAAGTCGCTCGTGAAAATGAAATAAAAATTTCTTATTGACAAAGCGAAAGGTTAATGATATAATTTTCAATGTGTTCTGAGCGAACATACGTGATTGAACTTTGAAAACTGAACAAGACAAAGCGTTTTATAAATTTAAGCTAGTCATTTATTTTGAGCAATCAAACTATCTTTTGGAGAGTTTGATCCTGGCTCAGGACGAACGCTGGCGGCGTGCCTAATACATGCAAGTCGAGCGGATCTTTTAAAAGCTTGCTTTTAAAA